>CAVEOW010000110.1:0-5530 GCA_963617295.1 bacterium
CCTTCTGCCATTTTTTCTTCCTTTATATATCTATATTTATTACAAGCCCGATTTTTACTGTTTCTAAACAGTGTTTTTGTATTATAACCGTTTTTTAAGCAAAAAAAAAGCTCTTTTTCAAGAGCGTTAACTAGGTTAGTTTTGGTAGATAGTTGTTCAGTTTAGACTTTTATGAGTCTTACGTTTTCTTTAATGACCGTGAAAAATTTTATGTGCGTGTTTTGTTTTATAAATTTACAAAACTTAATAATAAAATTTAAAATACAGAAAATTTCTATATTTCAGACCTAATAGAACTAAATTTAGACTGATTATAATAGTTTTAAATCAAGCAATTCTTTATAATTATGAATGATGTTGTCAACGTATGGTGATTTTGAATAAAATTCATCGCATTCAACAGAAGCTATTGCAATTATCTTTCCGATTTTTGCGTAATGAGCCGACTCAATACCTGCTAAAGAATCTTCGACTACAATACATTCTTTTGGGGATAAATTTATCTTTTTTGCTGCAATTTCATAAATATCAGGAGCCGGTTTTCCTTTTATTTTGCCGTCAGAATATACTATTTTATCAATATCAAACCACTGTTCAAGTTTAAATTCTTTTATGTAAAATGAAACATTGTCCCAATCTGACATTGTTGCAATTGTTCTTGGAACGTCCTTTGATTTAAGGTAATTCAGAAATTTTTCGGCATAAGGAGCTAAAACAAAATGCTCTTTATCTTTTAAACACATTTGTCTGTATAATTCTTCTTTCTCTTTGCCGATTTTTTCAACCATTTCAGCTGTGGGTTTTCTGCCGATAGCATATTCTATAATATCTGCATTTGTGCGTCCAAACATGTGTAAACGCATTTCTTCATCCGTAAATTTATATCCTCTCAATTTTTCGGAATATATTCTCCACGCCTCATAATGAAGTTCTGAGTCAAAAAATAATGTCCCGTTAAAATCAAATATAATACCTTGCATAAAATTTGTATTTCTTTAAGATTCTATCAGGTCAAAAAATAATGGGGAGAAAAATCTCTTATATTGTTTCACCTTTGGATGTTGTAATACTTTTACAAGATCAGTATATAGCGGATGTTCTTTCTGATAGATGAATAGGTGTTCTTTATTCTCATAAGCACAATTTTCTCTTCTATATTCCCAGAAAGTCGGCAATACATTTAATTGTTCTGCTAATTCGATGAAAGAAGGAATCTCTTTATAATTATCAGGTAAAATAACAAATTGAATAAATATAGGAAATTCATACTTACTTTTCAATGTAGATAGATATTTCAAGTTACTAATAATTTTAGGAAAATAAAATTCCCCGTTAGTAACTATTTTACCGTATGTTTGAGGAGTTGCAGCATGTATTGATATTCTTATTATGCTTATTCTGTCTGGTGTAACATTTAATTTCTTTAAATTTTCTTCATTACAAAGAATTCCATTTGTATGAATGTCGAATTTTAAATCCGGATATGTTTGTGCAGCTTGCTTTATTAATAAACGGCTATGTCTTGAACCGAATGGATCTCCTGCTGCATTTATAATTAATATCTTTGCAGATTTAAGTATAGGGAGAAAGAATGTGTCAATTTTCGAATTTAATACTTCAAGCTCATTCTCTGTTAGTCGAGTAATCTTATCTCTACATATTTTACAGTCAATATTACATTCTTTATCATAAACAAACTTTACAGTTTTAGGATATTCATTCATTACTGCTTTGTAATTTGTTTCATACGCAGTTTTAAAGTCGTTCTGTTTTAAGTATAAACATCTGTTTATATCACAAATTGAATAGTCATTATTCAATATTCTTTTTCTAACATCTATTGCATTTTTAGAATTCCAAATATTTTCTAAAGTATCTTTATGTATATTTCCTATGGAATAAAAATTATTCCAATTTGGACAACAAGTGTACACTTCTCCTGTAATGCTTATTTCAATTTCTTCAAACGGTCTGGGACAGAAAGATACATTTTTCATTTAAAACCACCTTTAGGGAAATTATAACACATAATAATTATTTGTGATACGCTTTTTACATAATGGTTAAAGAATTTTTCAGTTATATATCAGGTTTTTTAATTTTAGTTTTTATATTATTTGTATGTAATATAATTTCTAAAAGTGTCGCATTTGTTATCCCAACACCTATTTTAGGGATTATTGTTTTGTTCTTACTTTTGCAGTTTAAAATAATAAAAGAAGAGTGGATAAAAAATATTTGTGAATTTTTGCTTAAATATATGCCGTTGCTTTTTATTCCGTTTTTAGTCGGAATTGTTTCATACTATGGTTTAATAGAGAAACAACTTGTTCCTATTGTTTTAAATATTGCAATTTCAGCTGCACTTACAATGGTTATAACCGCTTTTGTTGTTGAAAGTATTATTAAATATACAAGGCTAAAGAAAATGAGGAATTCCAAAAATGATTAATATTCTTTGGCTTGTTTTAACAGTTTTTTTATTTCTTGCAGTAAGAAAAGTTCAAAAATATAAAAAATTTAAATTTTTACCACCGATGTTTTTGACGAGTATTGTTCTGATAATTATACTTGAGAGTTTTCATGTCAGTTTTGAGGATTACAATGAATATTGTTCATTGCTTACTTTGTTGTTGAGGCCTGCGACAATTTCTCTTGCTTATCCGTTATATAAAAATTTCTATTTGCTTTCAAAGAATAAAAGAGCCGTATTTATAGGATTTTTTACGGCTTCAATTATTGCAATTATATCGGCAGTAACAATAGGTAAATTATTTCATTCTGATTTAAGTATTGTTTCTTCGTTAATTCCTAAATCCGTAACGGCACCTATTGCAATTGAAATTTCAAAAATTATCGGCGGAATTCCTGAACTTACTGCGTGCATAGTTGCAATTACAGGACTTTTTGGTGCAGTGTTCGGACACAGGTTATTAAAACTTTTCCACATTAAAAGTGATATTTCAAAAGGAATAGCAATCGGAGCCACAAGCCATGTTTTAGGTACTGCCTCCTGTCTTGAAAAACATAAAGAAAAACAAGTTGTAATGGCTACAATATCCCTTATTGTTGTCGGTATTATAACAACTTTAATTTGTGTATTTTTTGTACATGTCAGCTAATTATCAGAAAACTGATTTATAGATTGGCTTTAACACGGCTTATTAAGTCAGACATAGTTCTTTCTTGCTGTCTTGTGGATTTTGCATTTAATTCGGTAATATCATCGTTTGTTCTAAATCCGCACCTGTAATAAAATGCCCATGCACCATCAGGATTATTTACAATTATGGAATCCATTTTATGGTTGATTGCACTTTGTGCTATTCCTGCCATCAACGCAGTACCTGCACCTTGATTTTTTATGTCGGCTCTTGATGAGAAGAGATCAACCTGCATAGCTCCACCCAGTTGTCGGCATTTTGCATATGCAATTGGGGCTTCATTTTTGTCTTTTAAAATAAAAATTTTATCTCTCGTTAAATCAAATTTTCTATCTTTCTTTAAAAAGAAAAATTTATCGTGATATTTATCACATAATTCTTGTAAAAATTTTGCATCTTCTTTTGTATCTTCCGTTTCATAAGCAACTGCCTGTTCTTTATTTTTTAATGAACAATTTAATACGGGTTTTAAACCGAAAGACAAATTAGGATTATAATTGCAGGAAAATATTTTCATACTAATGTAAAGTCTAAAAAAAATAAAATTTGTCAAATCAAAAAATTAAACATTTTTTCCCATATTATACGCTATTTTCATGTATTCGGTTTTTTTGACTTCGCCCCTGCCTTCAAGTCCTGCCCCTTTTATAATGCCTTGTATTCTAACATTTTCTAAACAATCAAAAAATCCCCTGAAACATTCAACCCCTCTGTCTAACATAGTTACATCAGCATCAGATGCGGTGAGAATTATATAAAATTCCTTATCTCGTATCTGAGTATATTTGGCACAGCATCTGTCTATGATTGTTTTCATTTGTGCGTTTATTGTATAAAAATATACGGGAGAAGCCAGTAATACGACATCTGCAACAATTATTTTATTCAGGATTTCTTCCATATCATCGTGTTGGCTGCAAGCCGTGTAATTGTTAATAATACAAACTCCGCACCCTAAACAATAATTTACTTTCTTTTCTTTTACGGAAATCATTTCAACCGTATTACCTGTTGTTTTTGCACCATTAGCAAATTGTTCACATAATATATCCGAATTACTGTTTATTCTCGGACTTGAGGAAATTATTAATACGCTTTTTACCATAAAAGACTCCCTTCACATCTTTATAATAAATGTTTTTTTATGTTATTTCAATAATTAATTCCAAATATCGGGTGTTGCAAGGGCTAATGCCGTAATATTTCCATACCCGTTCTTTCTCAATAATCTTATTATCTCATCAAAGGTTATACCTGTTGAAGTTATATCGTCGATTATTAATAAATTTGCGGTTTTATCAATATTTTCATTAAGGTTCAAATCAAATGCGTTTTTTATATTTTTAATTCTCTCCTGTTTATGCAGGTTATATTGTTTTAATGTATCTTTAGTTCTTACTATAAAATTTTTATTGACTTTATAGCCGGCTAATTTTGCGAATTCATCGGCAACTATATCCATGTGGTTATATTTACGCTCTTTACGTCTTAATTTGTGAATTGGTACAGGCAAAACAATAAATTCATTTTCTGTTTTCAGTTGCTGCCAATATTCAAACATTAATTCTGATTGAATTTTAGCCAGCTTTTTTTGATTGTTATATTTTAAATCTCGAATTAACTTCTTTATAATGTCGTCGTATGTTGTACAGGCATAAATATCACAGTTTTGAAATTCCCTATAAACTCCTTTGGGCATAAAGTGAATTTTAGAACGACATTTACTGCACAACAAAGAATCTTCTTTTGTTGAATGACAAAAATAACAAGGTTGTATATATATTAAGTTCAGTAGTTTTTCGATTAACTTTATCATATAATACAAATTATAGCAGATAGATGAGAATTAAAAAAATGACTTTTTTACATATGTTTTCAAGTTTTATAATAATGATTTTACTTTTGAGCTTATTGATTTTAATTCATGAAGCAGGACATTTTTTTGCTGCAAAATTAGTAGGAATGAAAGTTGATAAATTCGGATTTGGGTTGCCGTTTGGCCCTACTTTATATAAAAAACAAATAGGTGATATGGAGATTTTAGTGCATGCCTGCTTACTTGGCGGATATGTTTCATTTCCCGATGATGATGAAAACTCTGATTTGCCGAAAGATTCACCGTTAAGATTTTCAAATAAGTCAGTAGGGGCAAGAGCTTTTGTTATATCGGCAGGGGTTTTGTGCAACTTTATTTTAGCTTATGTAATCATACTTTTAACAGGTATGATATGGCAACATCTTCCTGAAAACAGTATGACTGTCAGATTTGCAAAATTTGCACCGTCTGCGGTGGAATCCGTATTAGACGCAGGGTTAAAAGAAAATGACATTTTGTACTCCGTAAACGGAACAAAAGTAGTTTATCC
>CAVEOW010000111.1:0-627 GCA_963617295.1 bacterium
GAAATGGTTAATATCTGCATAATAATAGATTTTAGGACAATTAATTTATGAATAAAAGAGAAATTCAAGATATAAAAGATAATATAAAAATGTACAAAAAGAGATTAAGTACTATTCAACCGCATTTATCTCCCGAAAAATATACCTTAAACGAAACTTTTAATAAATTATTGGTTGAAAAAGCAATTCTAAGAGATAAATTAACAAACAAAGCACCCACATTTTTTAATAAACTTCTTAGAAAGTTAAATGCAAATAAACGTGAATTAATTTGTGATTATTTTAAATAGAAATATAAAATACTAATTCCAATATTTATCAAGCCATTTTGTCGGCTTAACGTACCTGAAACCACCTTTACCCATAAATCCGTTGTATGCTTGCTCCGGATTTGGTCTGCCGTGGAATACCAAAATTTTTGCATCTTTAGGTTCTCTCGGTACTTGGAAGTAATTTAACGGGAACGATCTTAAACAATTTCTTTTGAAACTTACACACCAGCTCTTATCCCAATATGAAAGAATTCCTTTTGCTTTCATTTGATATGATAAAAAGGCTTGCTCATTTCTGTATCTTTTTCTGATGTCTTTGCCTTCTTTATAGAAGTTTTCAATGATATCTTTGTGT
>CAVEOW010000111.1:637-5513 GCA_963617295.1 bacterium
AATACGGAAGAATTTCCGATAATATCATTTTCAAAATCCCAATCTTTTATAATAACAAATTCCCCCGGAACTTCGAAAAATTCATCAATATTCTTCATTATAACTACATCTAAATCCAAAAATAAAGCTCTGCCTTGTAAGTCAGCAAGTTTATCCGTAAATAAACCCAGCTTTTTCCACGCTTTTTCAGGCAACCCCGAATCATCAAGTTCATAAAAAGGTCTTATTTCTACATTTTTGTCTATGCCTTCTGCATTATCAGTAAAACATACAAAACGATGAGGTACGGTGAGGTTTTTTTCAACCATTCCATATAAACGGTTTACATATTCAGGACCGAATTTTGTTCCCCATTTTACGCATACAACATTATTTTCCATTAATAAGACCTCGTTAAACTGTCAGATATAGTATTTTTATCATAAAAGACACATACAATCAATTTGTAAACTTTATTGTATGTTATTTGTTAAATATTTTCCCGGGATTAAGAATATTCTTTGGGTCAAAAATTTCTTTCATTTTTTTCATAAAGAAAAGATTGTTTCTATCCAAAGCCTGTTCTATGAATTCAGATTTTTCACATCCGATTCCGTGTTCTCCTGACAGATTACCGTTCAAGGATAAAGCAAGCTCAAAAAGCTCTTTCTTTGCCATTTGAAAGTTTAAAACTTCCTCGGGGTTTCTTAAATCTAAAGCTATATTAGGATGAATATTTCCATCTCCGATATGTCCCATTATACAAGTTTTTAAATGGTATCTGTCGCATATTTCGTGAATGCCTTTTACCAACGGAACAATGTTTTCTCTCGGAACAACAACATCTTCTGTTAATACGTTTGGAGCCAATTTTGCGGTTGCACCGAAAGAAGAACGTCTTGAAATCCAAATTCTGTCTTCTTCTTCTTTTGTAGAAGCAGTTTGAATATAAGAAGAATTATTAACCTTACAGATGTTTATAATCTTTTCATATTGAGAGTCTAAGTTTATTTTAAACCCGTCGATTTCAATTAAAAGAGCAGCTGTTTTATCCGTTTTTAATCCGCACGGGTAAAAACTTTCAACTGTAGTAAGTGTATTTTTATCCATTAAGTCAATAACAGACGGAGTAATCAAGTTAGAAATTATATCGTTTGCCGTCTTTGAAGTGTCTTCAAGCGTATCAAAATAAGCAAGCATAACTCTTTTAGCTTCAGGTTTCGGAATTAATCGCAGTGTTGCTTGAGTTACTATTCCAAGTGTCCCTTCTGACCCGATAAATAATTGAGTCATGTTATAGCCTGTTACGTCTTTGGAACAATTAGAACCGGTATGCATAATTCTTCCGTCAGAGGTTACAATTTCCAGCCCTATAACGTAGTCTTTTGTAGCACCATATTTAAAAGTATGAGGTCCGCCTGAACTTAGCCCGATACTTCCTCCTATCATTGAAACTTTAAGATTAGACGGGTCAGGAGGATAAAATAAATCGTATTTTTCTACTTCTTTTTGTAAATCTTCAATGACAACTCCCGGTTCTACCTTGCAAACTAAGTTATTTTTGTTTATTTCCAAAATTTTATTCATTTTGCTAAAGTCGAGAATAATTCCGCCTTTTTTAGGTAAACAAGCACCGCAAAGGTTTGTTCCTGCTGCTCTTGCAATTACAGGCACTTTTTTAGAATATGCATATTTCATAATCTCGCTTACTTGAAGTGTGTTTTCGGGGAAAACAACAACCGAAGCCATTTCTTTCGGATTAGTAATGTTTGTGGAATCGGTTGAGTACATAAAAATACCCTCGTAGTCCGATAATACATTGACTTCTCCGACAATTTTTTTCATAGTTCCGACTAAATTATTTTTATTGAATAGAATATCTAACATAATCCCTCTTAAATAAATTATAAAATAAAATATTTTTTTGTAGCAATAATTTATACTTAATTTGAAGTTATAATAACATTTCTAATTATCCGCACTAAATTCTCTTTAGAGAATGAATTATTAACTAAACAGATTTTTAATAAATTAGCGGGAGGATAGTTATATGTTAAAAATAGCAGCTTCATTATTGGTTTTGTTTGTATCTTTTTATAACGGATTATATTTACCTGCAATTGGGGATAACAGTTTAAAGGATGATGAATTTATCAATGTAACCGTGTATGAGAAAATAAATCCGTCTATTGTTTTGGTTGAAGCACAGTTGCCCGACGGGATTTCAAGCGGAACAGGATGTGTTATAAATAAGAACGGGATAATTTTAACAAGTTCTCACGTTGTAGAAAACGCTTCTTATATAGAAGTTACAACTTTTCAGGGGGAAAATTATAAGGCAGAAATTGTTAATTCGGAAAACCAAAATGAAGATTTAATTTTGCTAAAAATACAACCCAAAAAGCCTCTTGCTACAATAAAATTGGGAGATTCTTCAATTGTTAAGGTCGGGCAAAAGGTGCTTGCAATAGGTAATCCGTTTGGCTTTAACGGTACTTTAACAACAGGAATAATATCAAGAATAGACTATGAACGAAATAAAATCCAAACTGATGCCGCAATAAACCCAGGCTCATCAGGTGGCCCGATTTTAAACAGTTCGGGGGAAGTAATCGGTATAAGTCAATCTATTTTTAATCCCGATAATAATAAGTCAAATATCGGAATAGGTTTCGCTGTTCCCGTAAACGAAGTAAAAAAACTTGTTAAGTCTTATTTATAATCTCATACAGTTTCTGTCTGATTAGTAAATCAGACCTACAATTGATTATTGATAAATATGCAACAATATATGGAATTCGTAACTTTGTTTATTGAATAATTATAATGCGATATTTTATTTTTTTACGCATCAATATAAAGTCTTTGACCGACGATGTTAGGTTTTCCGTTGTAGTAGCCTGCAAAATATCCGCCTTTAACCGGGCGGTTTACGGCATAAGTTCTTGGTTGAGAGTAATCCGAGGCTCCTTGTGCTTCAAACGGATTATAATATTTCGTTTGATTTGCTGCATTTGCAACAGGAGCGTACATAACTTGTGCTATCATATTTTTCAATCCGTTAATCATAAATTAGCCTCTATATTCATACACATATTTTGTTTAATGAAAACATTTCATTTGTCATTATTATATATTATCGATTTTTATTAAATCTCATTCAAATATATGAAATTATATGTTTAAAAATTTTTTTTAGCGGGAATATTTACAAGTATAAAATCGAAAAAATTAGACAATAAAAGAAATAGAACAAGAATTATAAGTACAAAAATATATAAATAAAGGCCCTATACATACTATGAGATGTGGGGAGCTAAGTAGCGTGCGTATATTAGACTGTTAATGCCTTGTTTTACTTCTTGTTTGTTGAATTTTTCGGAGAAAAATTAATATAGCTTAATATATTTGAAACGATATAAAAATCTAAATATTTGTTGGTTAGAATTCGTCAAAGTCTTTGTGAAGTAAGCCTTTGGGATGTAACTGAATTCTGATTATATCTCTGTAAAAATGTAAATTTTTGTAAACTCTTGACGAGTCTGTAACAAAAGTATATAATTAACGAGTACTTTAGATTAAGTTTCGAAAAAAAACGAAAGGTAAAAATTATGAGAAAATTAGGTTTCACTCTTGCCGAAGTTTTAATCACTTTGGTAATCATTGGTGTAATCGCTGCTATGACAGTTCCTACATTGATGAACAACACAAACGCACAAGAATTCCGTTCAGCATTAAAGAAAGCTATTTCCGGTGCTAACCAAGCTTTAACTTTAAACTATGCTTTAGAAGGTATGGGTGCTCAAGATTATGCTAGCGCAACTGATATCGTTGATGATGTATTCAAAAAGAGAATGAGCGTTATTGATGATGACAATTGGTCAGGAACAGGTGATGGTGCTTGTGATGGTTCAGTATTTACAACTGCTGACGGTATGAAATTCTGTGTTACTAACTGGGGTGTTGATGAAAACCAAGAAACTTCACAAACAGGTGCTTGTAACTCTTACAACACAGTTCCTTGTACAACAGGCGGTGCTGACACATTCAATTTAGTAATCGACGTTAACGGTGCTAAAAAACCAAACAGACTTACTACAAGTTCTGATAGCCCGAGAGATATCTACAGAGCTACAATCTACAACCAAAAAGTTATTCCTTACGGCGATGCTGCTCAAGGTGTAATGTTTGATAAACAAGTTTCAACTGATTAACTGGACAAATCGAACAATGAAGAGTCAAATGATTTAAACGATGGGTCAGAGAATAATAATGAGAATATAAATCCGTATGATTTATATGATAAAAAGAGATGGCCGAGTTGGTTAGATTTTTTGAAATGGTTGTTAGAAATGTTCGGTAATATTTTCGGATGATATATAAAATAATTACGAGGTATAAACGAAAGTTTGTACCTCGTTTTGTATTTTAAAATTATTTTTGGGGATTAAATTTGTTGCTATTGTCATTGGACAGGTAATACAAGACAAGGTTAGTATGAGGTGACGACTTTTTCTTTTTTGATATTGATACTTGTGTTTAATAATATTTTGAATTTACTCTTCACTCACAGAATTTTGTTTTATATTGGCACCTCACCCTTAATCCCTGTCTTGAATTTACTTTTTGCTCACAGAGTTTCGTTTTTGTGGCTAGTCCACAGTCAACTCAATCTGTTCGCTTATCGGACTAACTCACTTTGTTCGTGTCGTCCGTCCGTAAATCCGCTCTCCTTATAGGAGAGGGAAAATTAATAAGTAATTCCGAATTCTTTCTGTAATTGTAAATACACACCCTCTAAATTGTTATCAATATCATTATTCCAAATCCGAACTACTCGATATCCCTCAAGCATCAGAAATTCTGTTCTATTATTGTCTTTTTTAATATTTTGAGG
>CAVEOW010000112.1:0-5487 GCA_963617295.1 bacterium
TTAGGATGAGGTGACGACTTTTTTATTAAGTTGATTTGGTGGCATACTTTGCCTATCAAATAAAGCCCTTGCAACCCTGATACGAATTCAAAGCTATTTCATTGACAATAGAATTAATACAACAAATTGCTTTGTGTTTTCAACCGCACATCGCAAATACAAATAATAGATACATGTCATTCCGGAAGATTAGAAAAACAAGCATTAGCGTAGTTTTTCAATCTGTTTGGAATCTCATTATCTCTATATTCTTACAAGCTCAAATAAACTCTTCATTCCAGCGAAAGAAATAAAAAGAATTTCCAAGCCTGCTATATCTTCCTATTTTATTTTTATTACAATATTTTCTTACATTTTTCTCAGACAAAAAACCATCGGTATTTTTTATAGCAGTCATTATAGGACACACTACTATTGCCAACTCTTTTTTAGGAGAAAGTCTGAGTCTGAATACTGAATCTTCTGCTGATAACTCATGGCATATAACATTAATAGGCTGAAAATTAAAATGATTACATATAATCTCTTGTAAAAATTTATCCGTTGGATTCTCTTCTGAAAATTCAATATCAAAAGAAGACATATTACTAATCCTTCCATTATTATTCAAAATTAATTCATTATCCAAAATTTCTACAGTTTCATCTTTTGATAAGAAAACTATTTCTTTAACAAGCAATGTTTCCAGCTGTTCTTGGCTAAGTTTAATCTTTTTCATTTTTACATTTCTCTTTATTTTATCTCATTCTAATATAACATATTATTCGTTAATATAACAAATTGTTCTATATCATATTTATTAAAAAACCCATATTATACTGTATATGGTAAAGAAAAATAACATTAAAACTATTTTCGGACATAATTTAAAAATTTTGCGAGAGTCAAAAAATCTGACACAAGAACAACTTGCAGAAGTTTTAAATTTGCAAACATATCAAACTATTAACAGAATTGAAAACGGAAAATCTTTCATTACTTGTGATTTATTCGAAAAAATGTGCGAATTCTTTAATGTTGAACCCTACATTTTCTTTTTAAAACAATCTCAAACATATACAGATGAAATTTCTGAAAAACTTTCTCAAATAAATTTAAAACTTGATGAAATAAACAGTTTTATTCACAATACTAAAAAATAACGTTTGATTGTTATCTTTCTTTTACAGTATTTAATTTATATAACTACAATAATTTTACCCTCCAATTATTTACCATGATATATCGGGTAACACAAGTCAAGATTAGCATTATTATAATTAAAATGCAAGAAGACGTAAAAGAATTATATATTGCTATCTCAAAAGTAATATCAAAGGTCAAAGATGATAAGGGTATAAAATATACCGAACTTTGTTATGAAAATGAAATCCCCATGTCAACATACGATGACATAATAAATGCAAAAACAAAAGCAACATTCTATAATATTGCTAAAGTAGTAAGAGGGTTAGGCTTAAACTTTGAAGAATTTGGCAAATTATTGGATAAAGAATTACCGGAAGAATTTTTTGACAATATTCATTAAAGTATTTTAGAGGTGGCACACCTCATTAAACAAAGACCTTGCGACCCTGAAAGAGGTTCAGGGCGACATGTATTCTTAGATTATCAAGCCTCATGTCATTCTGAAAAATTAGAAAAACAAGCGTTAGCGTATTTTTTCAATCTGTTTGAAATCTCATTGTTTATGAATATTTATGGTAAAATAGCATGGTAACAAAGGAGATAGTATGAAAACCGCAAACCAAAACATTAAGCCGATAACAACAAAAGTTAATGACAACGGAAATATAGAAATCGGCGGTTGTGATTTAATTGAACTTGCAAATCAATATGGAACTCCGTTATACATTTATGACGAAGAAACAATCCGTTCCATTGCAAAAAGTTACAAAGATGCATTCAAAGATTATCCGAAAATAAAAATGATGTTTGCTTCAAAAGCTTTTATGACAAAAGCAATGTGCAGAATAATGCAACAAGAAAATTTTGGTTTGGATTTATGCTCCGGCGGCGAAATATTTACCGCAAAATCAGCAAATTTTAATATGGAAAATACACTTTTTAACGGGAACAATAAAACTTATGATGAAATTGTTTTGGCATTAAAAAGCGGTGTAAAAACAATTTCTGTTGATAATTTTTTTGAGCTTGCTCTGTTAAACAATGTTGCACAAGCAGAAAATATTGTTGTAAATATTTTATTGAGAATTACCCCGGGGATTGAATGCCATACACACGAATATATTCAAACAGGACAAACCGACTCAAAATTCGGGTTTGACTTAACACAAATCGATGAAGCAATTGACCTTATAAAAGAAGAATATAAAAATCTTAATTTAATAGGCTTACACGCACATATCGGTTCTCAAATTTTTGAAAAACAAGTTTATTATGATGAAATAGATGTCTTATTTAAGGAAATAAAGAGAATAAAAGATAAACACTCAATTATTTTGACAACACTGAATTTAGGGGGCGGACTCGGCATTAAATATACCGAGGATGACACTCCGATTTCTGTTTATGAAGTTGCAGAGACCATAATTGATTCAATCAAAACTAATTCTAAAAAATATGAAATTGAAGAACCTGTTATCTATATAGAACCCGGAAGAAGCATAGCAGGCACTGCAGGGGTAACCATCTACACGGCAGGCAGTTCAAAACAAGTTCCAAACGGAAGACGTTATCAAGCAGTAGATGGCGGAATGGCAGATAATATCAGACCAAGTCTTTATCAAGCCGCATACACTGTTGAAGTGGCAAATAAACCGAATGAAACAGAAAAAGAAAAAGTTACTATAGCAGGAAAATTCTGTGAATCAGGCGATATTTTGGCACAGGATATAGAATTACCGGTCATAGAAGAGGGCGACGTAATCTGTTTCTATGACACAGGGGCTTACGGTTTTTCAATGGCAAGCAATTATAACAGAGTATTAAGACCGGCTGTTGTACTTGTAAATAATGGAAAATCTGATATTATAGTAGATAGGCAGACTTATGAACAATTATGCGAGTCTGATGTAATTCCGGCGAGGTTGAATCAGGGTTTGAATGCTTGATAATATTTTAAACATATACAACGACATAATGATTAACTTTGGATTGGCGAATTTTTCGGCTAATTTTACGTTGAAAGATATTGTCCAAATCCTTATTATTGTTGTTATTCTGACATATTTGTATTTCAAGTTTATTAAAAATTCTCAAGCTGAAAAACTTGTAAGAGGTATTCTTGTATTCATTATAGCCGCATGGATTTTTTCTGCTGTGTTAATCGCATTGGAATTCCAGATTTTAGGTCAAATTGCACAATATGTATTATCAGGAATTTTACTTTCTTTAGTTATTGTATTCCAGCCTGAATTAAGAAAATTGCTTGTCCATTTAGGCCAAACAAATTTTGTCGGAAAGAACTTTTTCGCATTCAAAAATAATCATCAGGAAAAGGAAACAAGTGTAATAAAAGAAATAACAGAAGCTGTTAAATACTGTAGCAGAGTAAAAAGAGGAGCTTTAATCGTTATACAAAAGACCGATGATAAATCTTTTTACAATGAAGTAGGTACAATAATTAATGCTGATATATCCGCAGAGCTTATTTTAACAATATTTTTTCCGAATACTCCGTTACATGACGGGGCAATGGTAATACATGCGGATAAAATTTTAGCAGCAGGGGTTTTGTTACCTTTAACGGAAGATCCAAAATTAAGTTGGAGATACGGAACAAGACACAGAGCAGCAATCGGAGCAAGTGAAATCAGTGATGCAGCTTGTATTATAGTATCAGAAGAAACCGGCGATATTTCAATTGCCATTGACGGTATTTTAAGAAAGTATGAAGATATAGCCACATTTAAAGATGATTTAGAAAAATTATTATCGGCAGATAAAGAAAAGAATATTGAAAATGCATTTATTGCAAATTTATTGAAGTTAAGAAAGAAAAAATAATGAACCCTATTGAAAAAATTGAAAAAGAGAAAGTATTTGCGGTATTAAGAAATCAAAATACGGAAGAAACGGAAAACATAATAAAAGCAATTTCAGATGGCGGAATAAACATAATTGAAGTGGTTATTGAAAAACCTGAAACCGTCGGAGTCATTGAAAAAATTACTCACCAAGACTCAAGACCACTTATTATGGCAGGCGGAATTATTACACAACGTCAAGCTCAAATTGCAATTGACGCCGGAGCAGATGTTATTGTATCACCTGTCTTTCAAATGAATTTGGTAAGATTATGCAAGAGCCAAAGAATACCGTTAATTATGACTGCAACAACTCCAAACGAGGCTTATTCGGCTTGGAAAGCAAGAACGCAATTGATAAAAATCTCACCGGCTAACCCTATGGGTGGGGCAGAATATATTGAAGATATTTTGCGTCCGATGAAATTCATAAATATAATTGCGGCGGGAAGTATAAAAATAGAAGATATTCAAGCATACTTAAAAGCAGGGGCTAAAGCTGTCGGATTAGGAAGAGCATTATACAAAAATGCTTCTTATGAGGAAATTACAAAAAGAGCAAATGAAGCCGGCAAAATGGTTCAAGAATACAAATAGGGGATATGATGACAAAATTAATATTCGAAAAATCCGTACCTCAAACGGAAGGTACATTTTTAACAGATGAAAAACCTGATTTCAGTTTTATTGATTCAAAATACTTATCAAATGTAACGGAGTCTGTTCTTCCCGAAATCTCCGAACTTGAAGTTATGAGGCATTTTAAAGAATTGTCTGATAAAAATTTCTGTATTGAAAAAGGTTTTTATCCTCTCGGTTCTTGCACAATGAAATATAACCCAAAAGTTAATGAAGCATTAGCAATGCTGGATGGATTTACTCAATTACATCCGCTTCAAGACGACGAAGATTCGCAAGGTGCTTTAAAATTAATGTACAATCTGACTCAAGCATTAAAAACCGTTACAGGCATGGATGCAATGACCTTGCAACCTGCAGCCGGTGCCCACGGGGAACTTTGCGGGATGATGATTGTAAAAAAATATTTTGAAACAATCGGTCAAAACAGAAAAAACGTAATTATTCCCGACTCTGCTCACGGTACTAACCCCGCCAGTGCAGCTATGTGCGGATTTAATATTGTTGAATTAAAATCCGACGAAAAAGGGCTGGTTGATATTAATGCTTTAAAAGAAGTATTAGACGAAAATACGGCAGCAATTATGCTTACAAACCCTAATACGTTAGGTCTTTTTGAAGAAAATATACTTGAAATTTCAAAACTTGTTCATGAAGCAGGCGGATTGCTCTATTATGACGGAGCAAACATGAATGCAATCATGGGACATACTAATCCAAAGTTAATGGGATTTGATATAGTTCACTTGAACTTGCACAAAACCTTTTCTACTCCGCACGGCGGCGGTGGACCGGGGGCAGGTCCTGTTGGAGTTGTTGAAAAATTAAAAGAATTTTTACCTGTTCCGACTGTTGAATT
>CAVEOW010000113.1:0-5460 GCA_963617295.1 bacterium
CTACAAGAGAACCTATTACGGTACTTTCTGATTTGACAAATGATGTAGCTTACTTCTTTGGTAAAGATATTACATATGAAGATGGTGTAAAAGAAAAGAATGTTGATACGGAACAAGCTCAAAACATTTTAAAATATTTTGCATCTCAACTTGATGAATATGACTTTGACAACGAAGAAAAATTGCACGAACAGTTAGCTGATTTTAGAGCATATTTTAAAGAAAAATACGGTATTAAACCGAAAGAAACTATGTGGACTGTAAGAGCAGCTTTAACAGGAAGAACACATGGTGCGGACATGGGTGTTATTCTTGAAGTTTTAGGCAAGGATAAAGTAAAATATCGTATAGATAAAGCAATTGTAAAATAATGGAAAACTTTTTAAATTTACCAAAAGTATCATTTATAGTAATCACACACAATTTCTCTGACTTTGTGTGTGATTGCTTAACAAGCATTAAAAATCAGACTTATAAAAACTTTGAAATTATAGTCGTTGATGATGTATCAAAAGATGATACTGCTGATAAAATTAAAAATTTCATAAGTGAAAACTCGGCACTTGATATAAAGTTAATTCAGAATGAAAGTAATGCCGGACAATTAGCCTCTTTTTTAAACGGGTTAAGAGTTGCACAAGGTCAGTTTGTTTGTTCTATAGACGGAGATGACATTCTATTTCCCGAATATTGTGCGATGCATATTGAAACTCACATGCGAACACCTGTTGCAATGACAACATGCCTGCAAGCGGAAATTGATGAAAACAATGTCATTCATACTTTAAATTCAATAGATAGCCCCGGGAAAAAAATAACAAAATTTAAAATTGAAAATAAATCCTTTGAAGATTTTTTAGCTTATCGAAATGCTCAAGGAATAAATGCAGAGGGTGCTGATGTAAAGGTTTTGGATAATAACAAATACAGTTTCGCAACTTGGCATTGGGGACCGACATCATCGGGCATGATGAGAAAATCCGTCTGTGATATGCTTCTGCAAATAGAAAAAACAAGAAGTCTGAAAATTACCGCAGACAAATTTATGTTTTCTTTTTGCCATTTAATAGGTTCAAGTGCAGTAATAAAAAAGGTTTTATTTGCATACAGAAGGCACACTTCCAATTATTCTCTCGCAAACCCTGTAATGGGTAACAAAAAATATTTAAAAGAAAGAACTCAGAATAATTATTTCAGAAATAATAAAAAAATAAGAAGCCAAATGTTTAAGTTTATTTCTTCAAACAAAGAATATTTTGTATCAATCTTAAATAAAGCCAATTTATTAATGGTTTATAAAAAAATTATTTTTTCCTTGGATTTTAATTTTTTCAAAGGTCTTGTAAAATCTTTATTTATATAATATTGCGATAAGTTAAGTATTGTTGCCGATTTCAAGTTGACAACGGCGTATGTGCAATGTAAACTTTAAACATAATGTACAATTCTGTACAGGTGTATTAGATAGGTAAGTCGTTAATAAATGCGTAAGCTACGACTCCTCAAACGAAAGGAATTTAACATGTTCGCAATTATTGAAACAGGCGGAAAACAATATCAAGTTACTGAAGGACGTTATGTTGATATTGAATTATTAGAAAATGAAGCAGATTCAAAAGTGGTTTTTGAAAACATTATAATGCTCGTTAACGGTAAAAAGTCAAAAGTAGGTCAACCTTACGTTAAAAATGCAAGTGTTGAAGGTACTGTTGTAAAACATGACAGAGCAAAAAAAGTTATTGTTTACAAACAAAGAGCTAAAAAAGGTTACAGAAGAAAACAAGGTCACAGACAAGGCTTTACAAGAGTTATGATTAACAAAATCAGAACAACAGCAAAAAAAGCTGAAGCTGCAGAAACTACAACAGAAGAATAAGAAATTAATTTAAGGAGAATATAACCATGGCACATAAGAAAGGTGTCGGATCGAGTAAAAACGGTCGTGACAGTGAAAGTAAGCGATTAGGCGTAAAAAAATTCGGTGGCGAATCTGTTACTGTAGGTAATATCATTGTTCGTCAAAAAGGTACAAAAGTTCACCCCGGAAACAACGTAGGTATGGGTAAAGATAACACATTGTTTGCTTTGATTGACGGTGTTGTTAAGTTTGAACCTCACAGACGAGACAGAAAACAAGTTAGTGTTTACGCTGAATAGTTAAATTATGATATAATAAAAGGAACAACTTAACGGTTGTTCTTTTTATTTTGGAAGAAAGGTGAACTAATGAATCCTAAAGGCTGCAGTTTTCTTGAAGATGGTATCAATTTTGATTTGGATACGGTTTGTGATTGTTGTATTATGCACAATGACGGTCGAGGATTACCGATTTTACTGGAAAATTACAATGGTGAGCTTATAGACTGGGAAAACCTTTTTAAGATAAAAGCAAAAAGAATTGAAGCTCAAAAACAATCAACAATTTATGATTGTGAGGGTTGTTATCGTTTAGCTGACTATAATTTTACCGGCGAGGAAAAAATTTCGGAATTACACTTTTCTCATTGCAGAGCTTGTAATGCAAAATGTATTTATTGTTCGGAAGAATATAGCGGTGGCTTTTTAAATTATGACACATACCCTGTAATAAAAGATTTAATTGAAAAAGGGTATCATAAAGGTGGTGGAGAGGCTACAATGGAAGGCGGAGAGCCAACATTAATGCAGCACTTTGATGAACTTGTTCATTTATTAACATCTAACGGGACAAGTATAAGAGTTCACACAAGCGGAATAAAATTCAGTCCGACGGTAGCGGAAGCCTTAACCAACAGGCAAGGAAAAATTGTAATCTCACTGGATTCATCTTGTTCTAAAACATTCAAAAAGATAAAACAGGTTGATGCGTTTGAAAAAGTCTGCGAAAACATAAAAAAATATTCACACGCCGCAAACGGAAATACTTCGGATATTATCATTAAGTATATTCTTGTTCCGGGGTATAATGACAACATAAAAGAAATAAAGAATTTCTTTAAATTGTTAAATAAATTAGGAATTTCAACAGTAGCTTTGGATATTGAAGTTAAATACGCAATGAAATACAACAACAAAGAGGTATCTCCTCATATATACTTCTTAGTTGATTATTTTGAAAATTTAGCGAAAAAATACAATATGCAGTTATTAAAATATAGTTTCTTATCTTACGTATTAAACAATCGTGCAATAGAAAAAGCTAAATATTTGAATAATGATATATTATTTAATTTCAGAATACAAAAATTCATTCAAAAAGAAAAAAACATAAATTATACCCGATAAGGCAATTGTAAATTCATGTAAATGTATTAGCTCCGATTGACAAGTTTTGAGTTAGAATATAAAATGTAAAAAACAAAAAGCCTTAACAAAAATAATTTAGGACAAAAATATTATAATATATGATAAATACTCTTATAAAATCAGATAAAGCAAAAAAACAGGAATTAGAATCTCTTTTCAATAAAATGTGTTTTGTTCCCCAATGGGAAAAAATTGCTGATGTTGCTTTAAATAAAAAAGGATTTTTCAGAAGAACCGCTATTAATACAGGATTATTCCGTAAATTTTCTTCTAAAAATATGCTGGAAAAATATTCTTTAAGAATTAATGATTCTCAAGTAATTGCATATATGGATTTAAAAGTCTATAAGGATTGTGTTTATATTATTAATTTAGATTCGGATTCTTTCAGTCTTTATAATGAATCTATTTGTGATTTATTACAAATAGCAATTGAAAAAGCATTATACAACACAACAGATAAAGAAGTTAAAATAAATCTTTCTTTACCGTTAATTAAAAATAACAGAATGAAGAAGATTTTAATTAATTCAGGTTTTGTTTCGGAAGCAAATCAAACCAATTATGAAAAAGAAATGTTTGGCGAAACTTTTTCTATTTTAGTGGAAAAATCTGATATGTGGAAAAGAAGAATTAAACAAAAATCTTTTCTAATCAACAAATAATTTTTAAAACTTCATATATATATATGATTTGATTATTCTGTTAAGTTTATACAATTGATAGTAGCGATATTATCAGAAAAATTATGAGTGAAAATACAGAATACAGTTCATATAATAATATAAAAAGACTTTCAGACAGCGAGCTGGAAAGTTTATGGATGAATTATCTCTCAGATAAATCAAATAAAAAATTGAGAGATGAATTAATCGTTCAATATATTTATTTAACAAAGTATGTTATCGGCAGAATTAAATTAAACTTACCGCCAAACATTGCAATTGAGGATATTACAAGTTTTGGGGTTGAGGGGTTAATTGATGCAATAGAAAAATTTTCACCTGATAAAGGTGCTCATTTTGAAACTTACGCAATTATGAGAATAAGAGGCACAATCATTGATAAAATTCGTTCTCAAGATTGGTTGCCTAGAAGCGTAAGGAAAAAAATTAAAGATATTAAAAATGCTACGGAAACCTTAAAGCAAGAATTGGGAAGGATGCCGACCGAGCAAGAAGTTGCAGACTATTTAGGCATTGAAAAAGAGAAAATGACTGCAATACTTGCGGAAGATACTTCTGTCGGTTCTTTGTATGATAAAAAATATTCAGGGGATGACGGTGTCGAATTAATTGATACAATTGAAGATACAAACTCGGTTAGCCCGTTAGAAAAACTTGCAGAAAAAGATGTTAAGAATGAATTGCAAGCTGCTCTAAAAAAGCTGCCCGAACGTGAACGTATGGTAATGGTTCTCTACTATCACGAAAATATGACGTTAAAAGAAATCGGTGAAAGTATAGAAGTATCAGAATCAAGAGTGTGCCAAATCCACGCACAAGCAATTATGAAACTGAGAAACATCTTAAAAGACAATAAAGCAGCAAAAATTACATCATAAATGTTTTTCAAGTTCATTAAAATTGAACTTCAAATTTTCTATTTTTTCTATGCTATATGAGGTTTTATTTTTGATAAAATCTTCAAAATCATTTGAAATATTGTCTTTCGGATTTTCTAAATCAATATAAGGCAGGTTAAACTCATTTGCGATTGTTTTAACTTTTATATCATAGCTAATCGGCAACAATTTTACTCCGCATTTTATTGCTACTAAACAAGCGTGGTAACGCATTGCAATAAGTTCATCAAGAGAAGAAATAATTTCTATTATTTTATCATTTGAATTATTTTCGATTATCTCAACTTTCAAATTACTGTTTAAATCAGTTAATTTTTCTTTTAACTTCATGCAAACCCCAATATCTAGCGAGTTTTGAAGAGATATAAGTAATATTTCTTTATTTTGATAATACTTATTTATACAAAAGGCTAAACCGGAAAGTTTTTCATCAGTTAAGGAAGAAAAACTTCTTAATTGAACTCCGATTTTATCTGATTTTTTTATATCATTAACTTCTAAATTCCAAACAGGGTCAGAACATAAATTTGATTTTATCCCCCATTTATTTAAAAGGTTATAACTGTTTTCATCTCGAACAGTAATGTAAG
>CAVEOW010000114.1:0-5457 GCA_963617295.1 bacterium
GTCTATCGATAGTACTATAGAAAAAATATTTAATTCAGAAAAAGAAGTAAATTCAAATCTTAATTTGATAACTTTTAAAATAATTGACGGGTTAAAGCAAATCTTAGAAGATGACCGCCGACAAAAGCAACCCTTGATTTTATCTATGGATGAAGGACTGTTAATAAGGATTGTTAAACAATTTGTCAGTGATAAAAAAAATCAATGTTTAATCGGAATTACCGGTGAATCTGCATCAGGAAAAACTACTTTCGTAAATTATGTTTCAAAAGCATTAAGAAAAAAATTATATAATGAATCTTACACTTCCTTATGTTGTGATGATTATTACAAAGACACATCAGAAGAATTAAAAGCAGCGGGCAGCTATGAAAATCTATATAAAACAGGTTTCAGCTTTGACAGACCTGACGCTTTCAATCTTGATTTAATGAGAGCCCACTTAATAAGTTTAAAATACGGTTGCGGTGTAAATGCACCCGAGTATGATTTTGTTACTTGTGAAAGTATTTCAAACAGAGCATACAAAAACCCTACAAGAGCAATACTTGCAGAGGGATTATATGTTTTAGGCGAACAGCTTGTTGACTTGTTTGATGTTAAAATCTATGTATTTACTCCTTTTGAAGACATCAAAAAGAGATGGTTTGAAAGAGCCGCTTCAAGAGGTAAAACAGGTGCAGCAGCAGAACATCAGTTTAATGATGTAAACTCAACCGCTCAAATTTATATAAGACCGACTATGAAAAATGCCGATATTGTTGTAAACGGGCTTACTGATGCCGAATATATAGAAGAAATCACTACAAGAGTTGTTAATCTTGTTAACGATATTTTCAATTATTATAAACAATAATTCATTTTTAAATTAATAGTATAATAGTTTTATGAAAAAGTTCTTAGGTTCACTTATTATACTGTTTATATTAGTGTGTGCATATTATTTGCAAGAAAATTCATCTTACATGAAGGTATTGCAAATTAATTCACCTTGTTCGGTTTTTATTGATACAAATAAAAATTTGATTTTCGATGAAACTGACCCGATTGTTTTGGAAAACATATTTTTCATAGAAACAGATAAAAGTTATTCTGATGACAAAATTTTAGGCAGTTTAAGAGATGATGAAAAATTTTTCTTAAATTATTTTGCTGACAGAACTGCAAAAGATATTTTAAATAATAAATATGTTACGCTATATGAGGATAAAATTTTTGTTAATAACAAAAGTTATGAAGAGCTTCTTTTAAGTACGGATTATTTTTATACCAATGACGATAATTCAAAAAAGAAATTGGTTAATTATATCAAGTCCATAAATTTGGATGATTATGTACTTTTAAATACAAGAAGTAAAAAATATCACACATTAAATTGTGTAGAGGGCAGAAAAAGTAAAAATATAAAAATTATAAAAAAAGACAGCTTAACTGATGATATAACAGGTTGCCGAATTTGCTCACTTCCGCAAACCAAAGAGGAAGTAAAGCAAAAGAAAAAAGTTGATGAGTTAAGAATAAAATCTAAAGTAGCGGAAACATATTCAAAAGGCGATATAAAAGTATATTTTCTCGATATAAATAAAATTTGGCGGTCATCTTCAAAGTGTGATACTCTTGCTTGCAAAGATTTGAAAAAAGAAATTGATAATGCTCAAAACACGATTGATTTTGCAATTTACGGAATAAACAATCAGGATGAAATATTTTCCGCTCTGGTTAAAGCACAAGAAAGAGGCGTAAAAATAAGATGGGTAACCGATTTTGATAAAAAAGAGGGAAACTATTATCAGGATACGGAAAAGCTAAAACTAAAACTTAAAGATTATAAAACAGATGAGGAATACGACAATAATAATCGTGCCGCAATAATGCACAATAAATTTTTTATTTTCGATGATAAAAAAGTTTGGACAGGAAGTTCTAATATTTCAGGCACTGATATAACAGAATTTAATTCCAATATAAATGTTTTAATTTCTTCTCCTGAGCTTGCAAAAATTTATAAAAAAGAGTTTGAACAAATGTACTCAGGTAAATTCCACACTCAAAAAGAACAAACTCCTGCAAATAAAATAGTCTTAAATTCAAATACAAAAATAAGTGCATACTTTTCACCGCAGGATAGTCCGATTAGAAAACAAATAATTCCGTTGATAAGAGAGGCTAAAGAATATATTTATATTCCGATATTTTTTATAACAAAAAAAGAATTAATTGAAGAATTAAAAAATGCCCATAACCGAGGAGTTGAAATAAAAATTATAGATGATGCTACAAATGCTCATTCAAAATATTCAATTCATAAGACATTAAGAGAATACGGAATTAAAGTTAAAACAGAAAATTATGCAGGAAAAATGCACACAAAAACAATTATAATTGATGACAAATATTCAATTATCGGTTCTATGAATTTTACTAATAACGGAGAACAACGAAATGACGAGAATGTTGTTATTATTGAAAATAAAGATATTGCAGTATATTTGAAACAATGTTTTATTTATTTATGGGCAAAAATACCTGCAAAATATGAAACATTTGATCCGTATCCGGAAAGTTTGGAATCGATAGGTTCCTGTTATGACGGAATAGATAACGATTATGACGGGAAAATTGACGGTAAAGATGAGGGTTGTAAACAGAAGTAAATATTATTTAATATTTTGCCTAAAAAACGACCTCTAAGTAACAAAAAATCTTTTTTAATGGTTTAATATTATTGTGTATCGTTGGAATACGAAAATGATTTGACTGTAAAGGTTTTCTTGATGAGAAGTAATTTTATTAAGTTTTTATTAATCGGATTTGTTTATTTTTTCTTTACTTTAACAGGGTTTGCAGCACAAAATACGTTGTCTGAAATCCATGTTTTAGACGGAAAAGATAATTCATATACGCTTGATTTACTTTTTGACTCTGAATATACGGGAAAAGCGTTTGTTCAGAACAAGGCAAAAGGTTCTTATTTTGTTTTTCTTCCTCAAACCGCAATGCCGGAAAAGAATTTAAACGTTATATACAAAAATAAAAAAGATAAGAAAAATATAAAACTTAATGTTGAAGAAAAATCTTATTTCAATAACGGAAAAGAAATAAATTATATAAAACTTTCCGTTGATACAAAGAATAATTACACTCTAAACCTTATTTCAAGCGTTTATACTCCAAATGCAAAAGGCTTTTCTATTTGGAAAACAATTAAAAATGTTTTAGGATTATTGTTTATCTTTGCAATTATTGCAGGAACTCTAAAGTTGATGAGAGCAAAAGAGTTGTTGCAAGCAAAATCATCATCATACACAACTTATACAAAAAATACTTATGATGATAATTATGAAAAATTTGAAGATAAAGAACCGGAATATACACCTGCTCCCATGAATAAAAATACCCAAAAGGTACTTCCGAAATTAACTATAAGTAAGAGTTTAAAACCTGCGGAGCGAAATACTTTTGATTGTTTCGAGCTTCCGTTTTTGTCTAAAGCTATGAATAGCAATACGGAATTTAAAAGTACGCTTAAACAAACCTCTAATCTTCTTAAATTAAACCCGTCAGGGGTCAGAACAATGCACACTAATCCGCTTGTTCAAACAAATTCAAATAATTCAGGGTTAAGAATGCCTGCCGTTGATGAAGTTATAAAAACAGAAGAAGAAACTCCGGTACAAAAAGAGAATACAAATGCCGAATTAATTTCTATCTTAAATATTACACCTACTAAAGGCTTTTATTTAACTACGGTTGATGACACTTTAGCTCTCTTTGGATTTATAAACGACAATGTATTTTTATTAAACAAATTCCAAGACTTAACTCAAATAAATTTACAGGCAAGGTATTATGATAAGAGCGGAAACAATGATATTTACATTGTAAGACTTGATTCATACAAAGCTATGGTAGAGATTTCAGATACTGATATGAAAGAATTGGCTAAATTATAATAATGAAAAAGGCGATAATAAGCATTATAGCCATAATATTTGTGGCAGCTGCTTTTTATATTGTTAATAATTCAAAAAATGATACTCCGTTAAGGTTTACGTCTTGGGGTTCACAAAGTGAAGTAAAAATCATAGAAGAAATTATATCCGATTATGAATTAAAAAGCGGGAAAAAAGTTGAATTCTTACATATTCCGCAAAATTATTTTCAAAAAATACATTTGTTGTTTGCTTCCTCTTTAGAGCCTGATGTAATCTTTTTTAATAACCAAAATATTGATTTATATATAGAATCCGACTTGATTGAGGACTTAACTCCATATTTCCCCAATATTGAAAAAGAGTATTTTAAATCATCAATTGATTGTTTCAAACGAAATCAAAAATTATATGCAATTCCGAGAGATATTTCAAACCTTGTTCTCTATGTAAATAAAGATATTTTAAAAGAACATGGAGTTCCTTATAAAGAAAAGTTTAATTCGGTCGAAGACTTGATAAATACTGCAAAAATACTCACTACAAAGGAACACTTTGGAATAAATTATGAATACAATCCTTTGTTTTGGATTTACTACCTTAATGCAAATGGTGGCGGAATTTTGGAAGATGATGCCCGTACCTTGCTTATAAATGATAAAAAAAGTTTAGAAGCATTAAACTTGTACTCGGATATGGCAAATAAATACCATATTGCTCCGAATAAATCCCAAGTCGGGAGTATGACAACAACCCAAATGTTTATAAACGGCAAAATTGCAATGCTTTTAAGCGGAAGATGGCTTATGCCGAAATTTAAGGAAACACTCAATTTTAATTGGGATATTGCAGAATTTCCGTCATCAACGGAGAATAAAGTATATGTTGATTCCTCAGGGTGGGCAATCGCTAAAAAATCAAAAAAGAAAGATGAAGCAATAGAGTTTATAAAATATCTGTCTTCAAAAGAAGTATCGGAGAAATTGGCTAAAGACGGATTAATTGTACATGCCCGAATTGATGTTGCGAATGAATACATTAAAAATTCAATTCCGCACGAAAGAATATTTATAACAATGCTAAAAAATACAAAACCTACACCCGTCAACAAAAATTATAATAGAATTAATGATATAATTATTGAAAAAACTGAATCTGTTTTATCGGGAGAAAAAAGAGCAGAGGAAGTTTTTGATAAAAAAACACAAGTAAAATTAGAAAGTTTATTGTAAATGGAATTATTAGAGAAAATATTTGCTTTAAAGCAAAATGAAACAACCGTAAAAACAGAGCTGTTAGCGGGTCTTACAACATTTTTTACTATGTCATATTTATTTGTTGTCAGCCCTAAAATTTTGGAAGCCGCAGGTCTGGATTTTAGTGTTTTAGTTGTCGTAACTGCATTAGTTACATTTCTTTCAAGTATTCTGATGGGATTTATCGGAAATAAACCTTATGCGGTTGCACCGTTATTAGGTGAAACTGCATTTATTTCTTATACGGTAGTCGGAGCAATGGGATATTC
>CAVEOW010000115.1:0-5425 GCA_963617295.1 bacterium
CAAATAAAACTCTTACGTTAACAAATTGGACGGGTATAAAAACAATTCAGGGAAATAACGTAAGCTCTCTTAGTGCAATAAATGATACTTTTAATTTCGGAAAAAGAACATATTCAGGTTCAAACTTCGGGGATATAATAAATGCACAAACAGTACCCGTAAAAACGGATAAAAAAGGAAAACCGACAGTAACGGGTGTAACGATAAAAACAGGTAACGGCGATGATGAAATCACGGGTTCAAAATTTAATGATACGATAACGGGCGGAGCCGGCAACAATACAATCACCTATAATGCGGGACAGGGAAATGATAAGATATATTTAAGCAAAAACGAAAACCTGACGTTGAATATAAAAAATGTGGATGGAAACACGATTTCGATAACGGATATCAGTTATGCGACAGTTAAAAATGATTTGGTAATAACAACAAAATACCAAGAGGACGGAGTTGAAAAAACAAGCACCTTGACACTGGTAAACTACGGGAAAAAAGAAACAGGTGCAAACGTAGTGATTAACGGAAAAAATCTGAAAGAGGAGTCAGAATTGGGTGTGATAAATGCCGCAAATTATTTTCAGATTGAAGGGAAAAAAGATAATTTAAGTTATTTCGGAACTGCATTGGCAGATGAAATTGACGCAAGCGGAGCAACGTTGTACAAAAAAGTAAAAGTCGGCAAGAAATATGAACAGAGAGAGAAGGAAGCAGCCGATAAAGGATTATCTTTGAACGGCGGAAACGGAAATGACAGTATAATCGGAAGTAAGTATTCCGATACAATAAAAGGCGGAGCCGGAGATGATACAATTAGGGGCGGAAAGGGAAATGATATAATTACCGGCGGAACGGGTGCCAATACGATTATTTACGGAAAAGGCGACGGAAACGATATTATTAACCTTACAAAAGGTGAAAAATTCACTTTGCAAATGACGGGATTAACAAAAGATGATTTAACTTATGAGTTTGTGAATAAGAATAAAGATTTAAGAATATATACAAGTAATCCGCAAGCTGATGAATATATAACAATCAAGAATTTTGGGGCAAAAGATGTAACAAATAATTCAAACCCCAAGAAGGGGATACCCGATACCGGTTCGGTAGAGTTGCAGGTCGGGGGAGAAACAATTGATTTAAGGGATGCAATAGTTGACGGGAAATATTTATACAAGAAAGAAGTAAGTACAAATTATACGGGTACTTGGTTAAATGATGAAATTGACGCAAGCGGAGCAACGTTGTACAAAAAAGTAAAAGTCGGCAAGAAATATGAACAGAGAGAGAAGGAAGCAGCCGATAAAGGATTATCTTTGAACGGCGGAAACGGAAATGACAGTATAATTGGAAGTAAGTATTCCGATACAATAAAAGGCGGAGTCGGAGATGATATTATAGAGGGCGGAACAGGCAATGATAAGTTGTATGGAGACGGCGGATACAATACCTTTATATTTAATAACGGCGACGGAGCCGATACGGTTTTTAGCGGAAAAGGCGAAGATACGTTGAAATTTACGAATACTCTTGCAAGTGATATCAAATTTGAAAGAGGTAATACCCGAACAAATAAATATGATTTAATTATTAAATACAACCATGATACGAATGGTCTTGCAAAAGATTCTGTTACGATAAAAAATTACTTTGATAAAAAAGGCAATCCAAATAATTCTGTTAAAGACATAGTAATTTCAGGACATAAATTCAATATTGAAGAATTCAGGTCGCTCGACAGTATTTTATCAAATGATGGAAATATAAATGCCACATCGGGAAATGATATAATTATCGGTTCGGGCAATACGCTCCAATATATATATGGTAACGGCGGAAATGATGTTATTTATGAAGGTAGTACCGGCTATTCCTACATAAAGTGCGGTGATGGAGATGATACTATTTACGGACTACAATACAAAGACAGTTCTGCTCCTAGCAGTTTTTATACCGGAAACGGAAATAATACTGTATATTGCGGTGCCAAACAATATATTTACCTTGGAACAGGTGATGATACGGTTTATCTGAACGGCGCTTCAGATGTATTTGTATCGGGTAGCAGTGATGTACAATACAGCAATAAAGAAGGAGGAAATGATACTCTCTGCTTTAGTGAAAATGCAATAGGTACCATCAGGTTATATGGAGCAATGCATGATGATTTAGTGGTAGCAAGAGAAAACGGAAGTGATGACCTTGTAATCAATTATGGGGAACTCAGTTCAGTAACTTTAAAAGATTACTACAAATCCGGAAATGAAGATTTTGGCAAATTCATTATATGGGCCAAAAAGAAGGAATCCGGTGATGATTTAATTAGTAAAACGGTTAATGATATGATTGCCGATAAGGGGATATATCATCTTACCGCTACCGGTACCGATAAAAATGATTATATAAGAGGCACGGAAGGCAAAGATATCATAAAAGCATTAGGAGGTAATGACATTATCAATCCTAAAGGCGGAGATGATGAAATTGATTTAGGCGGTGGCAATAATATTTTATTTGCCGGAGCAGGAAATAAAACAATTAATGCCGTATCCGGAAATAACAAAATTAATTTGGGTACAGGTAACAATACCGTTACTTTAGGTACAGGTTCCGATACTATTAATTCAGCCTTGGGAGCAAACACTATTGAATTTATTTTATCTGATACCGGCGATGATACTTACAAATACGGAGGCGGTACGGATACCCTTAAATTTGCAGACAGTACTATTGATGAACTTAGAATTGATACAACCGGTGAAAATCCTATACTTATAAGAAAAGACGGAAAGGCAATAACTCTTAAATCTTTGACTGACCTTAAAACCGGAGTAACAGTTAAAGACAGCAACAGTGAAACTTCAACTTTGTTTGATTTGGCAACAACTACAGGTAATGCTGCGATAACGGATAATCAAACTTTTACAACCGGAAAAAGCAATGATACTATTTATGCCGGAAAAGGAAATGATACAATTTCCGTCGGTAGCGGAAATAATACCATACATTTAAAAATTTCAGAAATGGGGAATAATAATATATATTATTATCAAAACGGTACAGATACTTTTGTTTTTGATGATATTGACAATTTTAGCGGATTGGTTTTGAAAAAAGACGGTAATGACCTGATTGTAGGAATAAAAGACAAAAATATTTCAATAAATACCGTTAAAATTAAAAATTACTATGACAACGAAGCCATGAAAAACTCTGTCAGCTTCAAAAATTCAGCCGGGGTAACAAATACTCTGGACTATTTTATTACAAATTACGGCATTGATGAATCTATTGAGTGTGACGGTTCGTCACATACCCTTGATGCAAGCGACAAGTTAAAAGGAACAATCATAGAAGGTTGTGCAGAGGCTGATACTATAATTGGCAGTAATTTTGATGATATTATCAAGGGCAAGGGCGGTGCAGACGTTATCAAAGGCGGAAAAGGAAACGATACTTATATCATCGACACGGGCTGGGAAACTTCTCAGGTAATAATAAACGATTCCGAAGGTGATAACGATATATTGCAAATTCAAACAACTCAGGATAAATTTAATTTGTTTTTTGATGTTACTCAAACAGGAACTGTAACTGACGGTAATACAGGTTATACAGGTTATACAACCGGCATTGATTTATACATTAACAGCGATAAAAATTACACCTTTAATAATGCAAAATCATCAAATGGTGTAAAAATTGAAAATTACTTTAATACGGGAAAAATCGAGAAAATTTCGTACTCTGAAGACGGTGATTGGTCAACATCCGCAATATTATTACCTGAAAAAAATATAAATATAATTGCACAAAACGTTGCGAATTTTCTCAATCGAAACGGTTATACATCTACAACCGATTCAAATATAACAGATGATCATAAAACACAGTTAGAAAAATTATATAAACCTGTTTTAGCAATAAATGGCAGCAACAATATAAAGGGTACTAATAAAGATGATATAATTATCGGTTCGGGCAATACGCTCCAATATATATATGGTAACGGCGGAAATGATGTTATTTATGAAGGTAGTACCGGCTATTCCTACATAAAGTGCGGTGATGGAGATGATACTATTTACGGACTACAATACAAAGACAGTTCTGCTCCTAGCAGTTTTTATACCGGAAACGGAAATAATACTGTATATTGCGGTGCCAAACAATATATTTACCTTGGAACAGGTGATGATACGGTTTATCTGAACGGCGCTTCAGATGTATTTGTATCGGGTAGCAGTGATGTACAATACAGCAATAAAGAAGGAGGAAATGATACTCTCTGCTTTAGTGAAAATGCAATAGGTACCATCAGGTTATATGGAGCAATGCATGATGATTTAGTGGTAGCAAGAGAAAACGGAAGTGATGACCTTGTAATCAATTATGGGGAACTCAGTTCAGTAACTTTAAAAGATTACTACAAATCCGGAAATGAAGATTTTGGCAAATTCATTATATGGGCCAAAAAGAAGGAATCCGGTAATGATCTTATTTATAAAACGGTTAATGATATGATTATGGATAAAGGCGGAGTCGGCGATGATATTTATTATTCATATATGACAAGCGGTAAGATAATAAATGATAAGGGCGGAAACGATATTTTGAATATCGATAGTGCTAAATCAGATGTTAATTTTATCTTTAATGTAAAGAATGATGGAAGTTTTGCCGAGGGTGAAGATAAATTAGTAGTTGCTGGTGTTTCCTTATTTAATAATTGGATGATTGGCAATACTGTCAGTGGTTCTTATCTTACAATCAACGACTTTGATTCTATTGAAACAATAAAAACAAATGACGGTTATACAATAACAAGTGCAAAATTGAACGTAATTAAGGAACAGGTTGCAAATTGGTTGACCTCGGACGGAAGAGATTACGGGTCTGTTAATGATGCAATAACAAATAAAGATGAGAATTTGAGTCAGTTGATTCAAATATACACTGATGCCGGCAATTGGACGGCACCGACTCCGTAACATAATTACAATAAGAAAACAAGCCCGAAATAGGGCTTGTTTTTTAAAAATGTTATGCGGTATTTTTTAAGTTCTTCAATAATTTCTTTAATTTCAATGTTTATATTTCAAAATTGTCTGTTTAACAATGGTTCCGGTATTTGTATGTTTAAAAAATCGGATTTTGAAATAATGGAATGTCGGTTGGGATAACTTACGAAATAAAATTCAGTTTTACAAATTAACCATTTGACATATTTAGGTAAAAGATATTAATATATTCTTATGCAACAAATGAATGAACAGTTATTATGCAAATTTTAAAAGCCAAAGAACTTTTTAATGACATTAAGAACATTGATAATCCTGAATTTGAATGTTCAAATAACATTGTTCTTGATTTTTCTGATATAAAAAATATTGATTTAAAAGCAATTACAACTCTTTTAAAT
>CAVEOW010000116.1:0-5406 GCA_963617295.1 bacterium
TCAATATCAGAATCATAAATGCTTATTTTTGCATTATTAGAGTTGCTTGAAATAGTAGCTCCATTCGCACCTATAACAATAACTTCGCCTGTTTCCGTATTTTCGTATATTTCTGCATTTTCAGACTCATCAAGAGTTACACTTACACCTGATGAAGTTTGATAGGTTTTACTTCCTGTTTCCCATAAAAACCCTAATGCTCTATTTTGATTTGCCTCAATTGATTTCCATTGCCCATTTTCTAATATGGATTTATCAAATGAAGAAAATTCATCAGTTACACTTTCATCAGTATCATCATTTTGAAAAATGATAATATCTTCATCATCACCGCACGCAGATGAATTTTGAAGACCATTTACAATTTTTTCATGAACTATTAAATCTCGCTTTAGAGGATCAATAGACATAAACTTACGCCTTTATCTTTAACCGCTAAACATATCGGCAAAGAAGAATTAAAACTTTAGAAAAATTTTTATATTATTTAGAAATGTTAAAGTAAAAAACATTTTTGAATAATAAAATGTTGCTTGGGCATACTTGATAAACTTTTTGAATAATAATGTTTCAATTCTTTATATAATAAATACAAAACGGATTGATTGGCGTTTTGCTTAAAATAAGCATATTAGTCCGAAACAATCCGTATAAATTAATGTTCTCTATTTTTCTCTGATAAATTTTATTTATTAGTTATTACTATAAACTAATTTCATAGTTGCTAAATTTTTAATTGATAATAATTTATGTTTGATTTTTTGTTCTTCGTTAATTGCAAAAATTCTCATTAATCTTTGAACTTCATTAACTTGTTTTCTTGTATCCAATCTGTATCTGTTCTTTATCGGATCACTCATTGTTCCCAATATATCATTAAGTTGCTTCTCGTTCATGTAATTCCCCTAAACAAAATCTATAACCATCTACACTTTAATAAAGTTTTTTTGAGTTCAATAATTGCCTTTTTGTTTAACAAATGTAAAAATTTATGTTACATTATTTTTTATAAAAAGGAGAAAGAGCTTATGATTATTGATACATTAACTAATTGCAAAAATTACATTTCTTTAAATAAAAATTTTAAAACCGTTTTTGATTACCTAAAAAGTCATGATTTATCTTCTATGGAATGCGGTATTCATGAAATTGACGGAAAAAATTTATATTTTAACTTACAGGAGTATGAAACAAAACCTGTTCAAAAACTTGAAGCTCATAAGAAATATATTGATATTCAAGTTGTTGTAAAAGGTGAAGAATACATGGGTTATACAAACCTCTCAAATACTACGGTAAGTGAAGAATATAATGATGATAAAGATGTAATGTTTCTAAACGGCACAGTTGATAGAGTTAAAGCTGATAACCGTTATTTTGTTATATTTTACCCTCAAGATGCTCACATGCCGTCATTAGCGATAGATGAACCCAAATATGCAAAGAAAGCTATATTTAAAATATTAATTAAATAACAGGTCAAAAAGTTCTTTTAGGGAGTAGATGTCTTCAATTATATGTAGCTTTACTCCCAATTTTTTCTCGACGTCTTTTACGTTCATTCCGTCAAGAAACTCGGTTGTATATGGTCTTAATACAATCGACGGAATTATAACATCTTTAAAACAATTATCTTTTAATTGTTCTGTCAAATCATGTGCAGTAATAAGCCCTGCAACGTTTACATCTTTACCCCAAAAATTACTTTTTATCGGGTGGACATCTAAGTTTATGTTTTTTACTTTATTTAATTCTTCTGCAAATAGTTCAAATGCGGATTTTGCACATTCCGAGCAAGCAATTGTAAATTCTTTTTTCTGCTTAACACTTTTCTTTATATGTTCTTTTCTTGATTCAAAATCATCTAAAAGACATCTTAAAGAGCCTACCCCGTCCTCTAATTGAGCGTAACCGTTATAGTATTTTTTATCGGGCAAATCCTGTTCCGCAATTAAGAAAAACTCATCCGAAACACTTGCTATATTTTTCTTGATTTTTTTGTTAAATTTTTCAACAATATCTATTGTCTGTTGTGCTATTTCTTTGCTTACTCTTTCGATTTTCTCTTTCCGGAATTTTGTAATTCCGACAGGAACAATTGCTATTGAGTTTAGAATTGTTTTATACTTCCATAAATCATTGAGTGTTCTTTCTAATTCATTGCCGTCATTGTAGTTTGGACACAAAACAATTTGTGTATTTATCGGAATATCATTTTCTTTTAGGAAGTCAAGTTCTTTCATAAGATTTGCTGCATTCTTATTTCTGAGCATTTCTGCCCTTAATTCGGGATTTGTTGTATGTACTGAAATAAAAAGCGGTCCTAAGTGCATAGCTGCAATACGTTCTTTATCTTTTTTTGTTAAATTAGTAAGAGTAACGTATGTTCCTTGAAGATAAGAAAGCCTGTAGTCATCATCTTTAATATAAAGAGAATCTCTCAGTCCTTGTGGTTGCTGGTCAACGAAACAAAAAATGCAATTATTTGCACACGGTTTTATTTTGTCAAAAATAGCCGATTCAAATACCAGCCCTAAATCTTCATCAAAATCTTTTTCTATTTCATACTCGCAAATATCACCGTCAGGGTCTTGAATTTCAATAACCAATTCTTCGGCCATTGTCAAATATTGGTAATCAATATAATCACGAGGTTTTGTTTCATTTATGCTTAACAAGACTGAATTAGGTGTGATTTCCAAATCTTCCGCTATTGAGTTTTTTTCTATGGATGTAATCAGAGCAGGCATAATTAATCAACTTTCAAGCTCTTTAAATAATCTCTAAGGTCTTTAAGCTCTTTTAAAGTACGTTTTGAAAGTTGAGTTTGATAATAATCAAGTTCTATAAATTCATCTTTTAACTTGTTTTCAATATCAAATTGAGCCATTTCAATTTTTTTTGAGAATTCATCAATAAAACGTTTTCGCTCTTCCGTATTTAATAACCCCATAGTGCCGAGTCTGGCTTGAAGCCGGGTATAAAATAAAGACGGATTAGTACTGGCAGAATCAAAAAACAATTCTTTAAAATAATCTAAACCTTTATTTGTAATTGAAAAGTAAGAGGATTTTCTTCCTCCCTCTGTCATTCTTTCATTTAGAGCAACCGCATTGGCTTTAAGCAACCTTTGCAAAGCAGGATAAATTGTTCCGATACTTGGCACCGTAAATGTACCAAAAAGCTCAATTATATCCTTTCTTATGGAATAAATTGTTTTTTCACGTTTATGAATAACATATAATATTAATATTTCAATCATATTTTTAGAATAACATAACATCACTTATTTGGCTAAATTTTAACAAATATAAAATAATTCAATAATTAAAACTTGTTATTAATATTTATTTGTGTGAGAATTTTTTTAGGGGTAATTTTACAATGGCAGAATACAATTTAGTATATTTTTTAGACGGAAAAATTTATATAAACCTTACTAACAGTTGCACAAACAGATGTGTTTTTTGTATCAGAAATATTAAGGATGACGTAGTCGGAGCAGATTTATTTTTAACAACGGAAAATGTTAAGGCAGCTGATGTTATTGAACAATTAAATGCAATGAAAGATAAAATTTCATCGGAAATTGTATTTTGCGGTTACGGTGAACCCATGCTAAAACTTGAAATTATTAAAGAAGTTGCAAAATATATTAAAGATAATTACCCTAATGTTATTGTAAGAATTAACACAAACGGGCATGCAAATGCAGTTTATAAAAGAAATGTTCTTCCTGAGTTAAAAGGTTTGGTTGATAAATTTTCAATCAGCTTAAACGGTGAAAATGAAGAAGTTTATAATGAACTCTCTCAACCTTTAATTGAAAATGCTTACCAATCAGTAAAAGACTTTATAAGAGAAACGGTAAAAGAAGGTTTTGATACGACCGCAACTATTGTAACAGGTTACAAAAATTACAAAGTTGATATGGGAAAATGTATCGAAATTACAAAAGAGTTAGGGGCGAAATTCAGAGAACGCCCATGGTTAAATAACGGTTACTAAAATCACACGAAACAGGAGAGAAAAAATGCAAAAAGAGATTTTAGACAAGATAATGAAACCGAAATCAATTGCGGTGGTCGGTGCTTCAACAAAAGAACACACTATCGGTTCGGACATTATGAAAAGATTACAAGAGTACAAATTCACGGGTAAAATATATCCTGTAAACCCAAAAGGCGGTATTATTGAAGGTTTACAAGCATATACAAACGTTAACGAAATTCCGGGGGAAGTTGATTTAGCTATAATCGTAGTTAACGCAAAATTTGTTTTGGATACAATTGATCAATGTCATACAAAAGGTATTAAAGGTCTTTGCATTATTACTGCAGGATTTAAAGAAACAGGCAAAGAAGGTGCCGAACTTGAAAAACAATTAGCTGAAAAAGTTCGTTCTTACGGTATGAGATGTGTTGGTCCTAACTGTTTAGGTGTTGTAAACACTCACCCTGATGTAAGAATGGATGGTTGTTTCGCTGAATCATTACCCGAACGTGGTAACATCGGTTTTGTTTCTCAATCAGGTGCTTTAGGCGGCGGTATTTTAAACATTTTAAAAGACTTAAACTTAGGTTTTGCTCAATTTATCTCAATCGGCAACCAAGCAGATGTTAACGCAGAAACAGCTCTTGAATATTGGGAAAACGAAGAAGACGTTCAACAAATTTTATTATACATGGAATCAATCCAAAACCCTGCAAACTTTAGAAAATTAGCTACAAGAATTTCTAAGAAAAAACCTATCTTAGCTTTAAAAGCTGGTCGTTCAGCAGCTGGTGCTTCTGCTGCATCTTCTCACACAGGTTCATTGGCTGGTGCTGATAAAGCAGCAAACGCATTGTTGGCTCAATCAGGTGTTATCAGAGAATATTCTTTGAAAAACTTATTCTCAACAGCAAAAGTATTTGCTAACTGCCCAATTCCAAAAGGAAACAGAGTAGCAATTATTACAAACTCAGGTGGTCCTGGTATTATGGCTACCGATGCTGTATGTGAATATGGTATGGAAATGGCTAAAATTACTGATGAAACAAAAGAAAAATTAAGAAGTTTCTTACCTGCAGCAGCATCAGTTAAAAACCCAATCGATATGATTGCTTCTGCTCCAATCGAACACTACAAAGAAACATTAAAAACAGTTATTGCTGATGAAAATGTTGATATGATTATGGTTATTTACTTACCATTCTTAGGCTTAAAAGATATTGATGTTGCAAAAGCTGTTATGGAAATTAAAGCTCAATATCCTGAAAAACCAGTTATCGGTGTATTCATGACTAAGAGCGAATTCTTCACAACATTATCAGATATGGATGTAAATATGCCATTCTTTATGTACGCTGAAGAAGCTGCAGAAGGCTTTATGAGATTAGACCAACAACGTAAATGGATTGCTAG
>CAVEOW010000117.1:0-3878 GCA_963617295.1 bacterium
TACGCAACATTCTTCATCTCACGTCTTGTTTCTGTTGGGTTAAAACCCAACCTACGCAATACATACTTATCTATTCCCGACTTCTACTTGTTCAATTATAACGTGAGGATTCTTATTGAGTTCATATTGAGCTACTGATCTTTTATAAATATTATAAAAAGTCGGAAAGCATAATGCCGTAGTAAGAAACATTAATATAAACAACAACATAATTTCATATTCGGGTTTAACAGGTGATTTTTTATAATATTCTTTATACTCATTATTTTCATCGTAATACATTCTCATACCAACCTTTTGCATATTTTTACTAACACAATTTACCCTATAATACTACGATTTCCTTGCACTTGTATATTACACAACCGGCTAATAAAGTTTTTAAAATATAAATACAATGCCGTTACTGCTTTTTATTTTTTATTTCAATAAACGAATGAATAGAATTCGATATTTTATTTATTTCTCTTTCCCCGAGGGCAGGATAAACTCCGACCCAAAAAGAATTATTCATTATAAATTCTGTATTCGGAAGCAGTTTATAATCATTTTCCGTCAAATCTTTTGATGACAGTATCGAGCCATTATTTATTCTTAGCTTTATATCATTTTCTACAAAGTAAGGCTGCCTTAAGATATTTCCGCCAAAAAGTTGTCTTGTTCCTATTCCGTTTTCTTCAAGATATTCTACAAGCTGCTGTTTTGTAAAACTCATATTCTCTTTTACGGATATAATGAAACCAAACCACGCAGGAATTGAATTTATTGTCGCCTTTGGCAAGATTAAAAATTCTTGTAAATCAGATAATTTCTCATACAAAAGGTTAAAATTTCTCTTACGCTTTTCTATAAAATCGCTTAACTTTTCCATTTGAGCACATCCGATAGCAGCTTGCCAATCTGTCATTTTAAAATTATATCCGGCATGTGAATACACATACTTATGATCGTACCCAAACGGCAATTCCCCTAATTTTTGACCAAATCTGTTATTACAAGCATTATCATGACCCGTTTCACAACAACAATCCCGTCCCCAATCTCTAAAAGATTGCATAATTTTTTTTAAAACCTGATTGTTTGTGATTACAGCTCCGCCCTCGCCTGTTGTAATAGTGTGTGCAGGGTAGAAACTTAATGTTCCGATATCACCTATCGTACCTGTAAATTTATCATTATATTTTGAACCTAAAGCGTCACAATTGTCCTCTATCAGCCATAAATTATACTTTTCACATAATTCCTTTATCTTTTCTAAATCAAACACATTTCCTAACGTATGGGCGATAATTACTGCTTTTGTTTTCTCTGTTACGGCATTTTCAATATCATCAACTTTTATATTGTATGTACCAACCTCGCAGTCAACAAAAACAGGTACCATTCCAAGCATTATGATAGGGTTTATGGTGGTCGGGAAGCCCGCTGCAACTGTTATGACTTCATCACCTTTTTTTAATTGACGCTCTTTCAAGAGAGGAGACGTTAAAACTGAAAGTGCTATAAGATTTGCACTTGAACCTGAATTTACGGTTAAACAATATTTTACTTTTAAAAAGTCTTTAATTTTTTGCTCAAACTTTTTATTGAAACGCCCTGCCGTAAGCCACATATCAAGTGAAGCCTCAATCATATTTTGAAGCTCCTCAACCCCTATACACTTCCCTGATGGCGGAATATAGCTATATTCTTTGTTCGTTTTTCTATTAAAGAAATATGCTTTTACAGTTGTTTTTATGATACTTAATAAGATTTTTTCTTTTAATTTTTGAAACATATCTCGCCTGCAAGTATTTATTTTATTATATTACCAAAAGCAAAAGACAAAAGTAAAATTACTTTTGTCTTTTGTGCTAGATTTTTTTATTAATTATATAACGATTCTGCATCCTTTAACGCAATATAATAGTCAATATAGGAAGGAAATAGTGTTTCAATAGGTTCTGCCCATACTCCAAAAGGCATTACCTCTGATATATCAATAGGTTCTTCCCATACTCTAATAGGTTTTATCGTTGGTACATCCGGGAATTCAAAGGTTCTAGTTCTAGGGCTGACACTCGTATATTCACCACCTGAAGCTTCAGATTTCTTTTGGTTTTCATCAAAACTTCTGTTAGAAAATGCATTATAAATTGATTCAAATTCGGGGTATTCTTTAATATATGCTTCAATCGCAGATTGGGTAAAGGCTTGACGGCGTTCTTCTGAATGCATTGGCCACACTAAACTACTCATGTATCCAGCTTCCCAGCGTTCTTTTTCCATAAATCTTTTTTCAATATCTTCCATAACAGAATCATATTCATCCTTCATTTTGGCATATTCAGGATTATTGTTTTTATATTCGGTTTCAACATCATGAATATAATTGTCATAAGAATTTGACCAAGCAGCTTTTTCTTCTTTTGTTCCATCTGCAGGATACGGATTATTTGCTAACCATTCATCAACCTTTGTACTGACTTCTGAATCATGATTTGATACAGCTTTCTCCTCCGGTGTTAAATTCATTTTTTTAAACAACACATTAACATCTTGGATAAATTCCAAATCAAATACAGATCCGGTTGCAACTCTAAAGACATCATCCGCAGCTACTCGCGAATTAAAGGCATCATGAAGTTCTGCAAAGTCCGGATTATTTTCCATATAAGCATCGCTTCTACCTTCAAGATAACCCTGTTTTCTTGTTTCCCAAGCCGCTAATTCTTCTTCTGACTCAGGTCTTGGATTAGCTTTTTCATAATCGGCTTCTGCTGCTTCCATTGCTTTATCATACTCAGCTTTACCTTCATTATATTTGTCTGAATATGCTTTATACTCAGGATTATTATCTAAGTAATCTTGTTCAAACTTTTGCTCTTCCATGCCGTACTGTCTTCCCCATTCAGCTATTTCTTCTTTTGTTCCATTTGTCGGATAAGGATTCTCTGCTACCCAATCACTCATATGTGAAGCCTTTTGCTCTGCATGGTTAGCAACAGTTCCTGCATAGGGATTTTTACTAATTTGTGACATCATAGTTTGAATTAAGCTATTTACTTTCAACGAAGTAAGAATCTTCTCTGCGTCTTCTTTATTTATATTTGGAATATCACTTCTATAAATAGTACCTTCATTCTCAAGAAGATCATCTACTTCAGTATCAGTAATTACCTCTACGGGATCAGTTACCTCTACAGGATCCATTTCGTAAACATAAACAGGTTGTGAACCATTATTAATGTTCTCCAACAGAGTTTCATATGAAGCCAAAATATCGTCACTAACTTCAATAGTTTCTTTACTTGCAGATCTGCCTAAAATCTTATCAATTACAGATGTATTGTCAAATCCTGCTTCTGTTTCATTAAATACGGATGAATCAGGATTACTCTTTGATTTTTCGCCAACAGACTTATCTTCATTGACCTTACTTGTTTCAAACATTTGTTTCAGCTGGTTTACATTAATTTCCATTCACAACTTCCTTTTCTTAGTGACTTCTGATTATATTCCCATATTATTTTTTATATAAACATTTATATTAACAATTATTTACATTTAAGTAATTTTAGTAAATTTAAAATCTTGATTTGTTTTATAATAAGTAAAGAAAGGAAATTTAGTATGAATATATCAAAACCCGGAATTATAGGAGCTGTTGCAGGTGCAACATTGGCAGCAAGCGGAAGTTATACAATAGGGAAACTTGCAAAGAAACCCGTTGGTGTCCCGGGGTCTATTGCACACATAGTTTCAAACCCGAATTTGGACGCTAAAGGCAAAGTTAAAACTTTAGCTGACTCAACAAAAGAATCAATAAAAGATACAGCAAAAATCACTCTTGCCGCAGGTGCAGTTGCAGGAACAGCCGCAATCGCAACAGGTTGCTC
>CAVEOW010000117.1:3898-5398 GCA_963617295.1 bacterium
AACATCGCAAAAGAAATAATTTCAAAAGCAGGAAACGCACTTGCTAAAGTAAATATATCAGGCAAAAATTTAAAAGAAGTTATTAAAGAAACAAAAATCGGTGAAAAATTCACAAGTTTACCGACTCCTGCAAAAGCAGCTATATTAGCCGGAACAGCAGTTTTAGCAGCGGCTCTTCCATTCTTAACCGGCATTGCTTCCGCTAAGACAGGATATATTGAAGGTCATAACGAAAATAAATAGTTATATCACTAAAAAAGACCTTGGTAATTCACCAAGGTCTTTTTATGTCTAAAATTAAAAATTTAAGCATTTAATTTTATATATTGAGCATTTTGAATGCCGTCAATTTTATTTATTGTTTGAAGAGTTGCTTCATCAACATCTCTGTCGATTGTTATAATCATTATTGAAACGTTGTCTTTTTGGTTTGATTTTTGAGCAACTTGCATTCTGTTAATATTGATATTGTGTTCGCCGATTACTGCCGCTACTTTCGCAATCATTGACGGTTTATTTTCGTGAGGAACAATCAACATGTGTTCTTCTGCCTCAATACTCATATTGTAATCGTTAATTCTTACTATTCTCGGCATATTTTGAGCAATTAACGCACCTGTTACAGTGTTTTCGTCAGAATCCGCAGTCAATGTGACTGAAATTGAACCCAAGAAAGTGCAATCTTTTTGAGATTTTGATGTAACAACGTTAATTCCTCTTTGTTTTGCAATAATAGGAGCATTAACAAAGTTTACACTGTCTGCCGTTGCGGAAAATACACCTTTTTGAACGGCTACTTCCAGAGGAGCTACGTTTAACTCTGATAAATTTCCGTTAACGGTAATTTTTATATCTTTCAAATTTCCTTTTGAAATTTGTTGAACTAATTGACCTAAATTTTCTGCCAATTGCATATATTCTTTTACAGGCTCTAAAATATCAGCTTTTAATGCAGGAATATTTATTGCTGCTTTTGCACTTCCGCCTGTTAAAACTGATTTAATTTGTTCAGCCACATCAATAGCTACATTAAATTGAGCTTCCGTTGTGCTTGCCCCTAAATGCGGAGTCATAACAATATTTGCTTCGCAGCCATATAAAGGGGACGCCGTAATATCAGGTTCCGTTTCAAATACGTCAATTGCTGCCGCTTTAACCTGACCTGATTCAAGTGCTTCTCTTAATGCCGCTTCATCAATAATTCCGCCTCTTGCACAGTTAATTATTCTTACACCTTTTTTCATTCTGTTTAAAGTGTTTTTATTAATCAAAGCAGTTGTTTCTTTTGTTTTTGGAGTGTGGATTGTTATGTAATCACATAATCCCCAGAATTCATCCAAACTTGAAACATATTTTGCACCGAGTTTTTCAACGGTTTCTCTTGTTGTATAAGGGTCAGAAACTATAACATTCATTCCCAATGCTTGTGCTACTGCTGCAACATGCCTGCCGATTTTACCGAATCCTATAATTCCTAAAGTTTTACCGAAAACTTCAACC
>CAVEOW010000118.1:0-5321 GCA_963617295.1 bacterium
TTTATACTGTCAAGCTCATTTTGTTTATCATTAATTTGAGTTTCCGTTTCTTGTATGGCTTTTTCTTTCTCTTCAACATCGCTTTTTGCTTTGTCAAGTTCTTCAGCTAATTTTTCATCTGTTTCTTTTAATAATTCTTGATATGCATTATATGCTTCTTCCACAGCGTTTTTCATCTCCGTTAATTCAGGAGAAGATTCGTTTATTACGGAATTAAGTGCAGAAGTATTCTCCGCTACCGATGTATTTGCGGTACTTAATTCATTTTTTAACTCGTCAAGAGTCATTCCGGAAATATTTTTACCTGCATCCGTATTATTCGTAGTGTTTGTATTTCGTCCGGGAGATGGACTGGTAGCTCCTGTGGAGTCTGAATGAGGGGGTATATCGGAAGATGTTCCCGTAGAAGAGTTTAAATCGGAGAGTGTATCGGAAGATGATCCCGTGGAAGAGTTTAAATCGGAGAGTATATCGGAGGAACCTCCGGTATCAGAGGCTGAACCGGCTAGCGGGGGTGATAAATTATTAAGTATGGAATCCATTTCTGCTACTGCTTTTTCAAGCATTATGCCAAAATCCTCGTCAGATACATGTTCGCTTGCATTTGTAATCATGCTTTTCAACTTATTAAAGTCATCTTTTCCGAAAGAAGAAGAATCTCCATCCAAATTCTTCAATAACTTCTTTAGTTTTTCACTGATTTTTCCGTTTTTATTAAGCCCTAAAAGTTTTATTGCCTTTTCGTCGGATAAAAGAGCTTCAAGTTCTTCCTCATTGATATCCGTAATATTAAACCCGTCTTTAAAGGCAGACGTATAATTTATAGAAGTTGATTGTGTTGAATTAGTAAAAATATCAGTTCCCGAGAATGAAGAATTGACGGATTGCATTCCCGTAAATATGTTAAACATATCCTTATAATTATTCGGATTTTTTGCAATTTCGGAAACACTTGTTCCATCCTCCATAACACCGTTAGGATATTGCAGTTTTAAAAAGTATAAGAATTTTTGCCTTAACATTATTTCATTAGTGTTTAAATATGCCATATCCTCATTCCTTTTCTTAGTTCCCTTTTGTATATCGTACAGTTTATAAACTATCTTTAGCTTTTTACCGCAAGGATTCACATAAATTTACAATGGCATTTCTGTTTAAAACAGAAGTTTTTCCCCGACAAATATGTTATAATCTTATAAACAGTCTTGGAAATTAAAAAATGGAAAAAGTTAAAGTTAAGATTAAATCTGTAAACGAGAGTTCATATAATATTTATATTGGTGAAAATCTTTTAAACAGTGTTTACGACATCATAGACAAGCATACAAATGCAAATAAGCTTTTGGTTGTTACGAATGAAACCGTGTATTCTCTATACGGTGAAAAATTAAAAAGCCCCAAAACAGAATTTGTTATTTTGCCTGATGGTGAAATTTATAAAAATATAGATGTTTTAATGCGTATTTTGGACAAAGGTTTTGAAATAAAACTGGAAAGAAAAGATTGTATAATTGCTCTCGGTGGCGGTGTAATCGGTGATATGGCAGGCTTTGCAGCTTCTATTTATGAACGTGGAATTGATTATGTTCAAATTCCGACAACACTATTGGCTCAAGTTGATTCATCAGTCGGGGGAAAAACTGCAATTAACCATTCTTCGGGAAAAAATTTAATCGGCAGTTTTTATCAGCCTAAAGTTGTTATTTCAGATATTAATACCTTAAAAACTTTAGATTTAAGACAGTTTAAAACAGGTCTTAGCGAGGTTTTAAAATATTCTTTTATAGAAAAATCTTGCAATTAGGAAGAAGAATACAACTTTTTGGAATTTTTGCAAGCTAATAAACAAAATATTTATGATAAAAATCCTGATGTATTGGCAAAAATGATAAAAATATGTTGCGAGTTAAAGTCTTGCGTTGTTAATCAGGATGAGAAAGAAAAAGGATTGCGTGCAATATTGAATTTTGGTCACACATTTGCACATGCTATCGAAAATTTAACGGGATATTCCGAATATACTCACGGAGAAGCTGTTTCAATAGGAATGAGAGCAGTTTTCGACCTCGCAAGAGTAGAAAATTATATAACTCAAGATTATTACCAAAAGGCACTGGATTTAATTTGCGAGTATGAATTAATTACCGAAACAGACAAGCATTTTAACGAAAATGAATTCTATAGTGTAATGCTTGGTGATAAAAAGGTTTCGGATAATAAAATTAATTTTGTTATTCCGTGTGATGAGAAAAAAGTTGAAATTACAAATAATATTGATAAAAAATTGGTCTTTGAGGGAATTAAACATATATAGAAGAGAAAATAAGGGGTTTATATGAAAATTTTATTATCAAATGACGACGGTGTAATGGCAGAAGGCATTAAGGCTTTAACTATTGAGCTAAGTAAAGAACATGAAGTTTATGTTATTACTCCTGACAGAGAAAGAAGTGCTGCAGGTCATTCTTTAACTTTGCATACTCCAATCAGGGTTGAAGAATTGGAATCTAAATTTGGTGCAAAAAGAATTTGGATTACAAGCGGAACCCCGGGGGACTGCGTAAAAATCGGTATTAATGCTATTTTAAGTGATGATGAAAAACCTGATTTAATTATCTCGGGAATTAACCACGGACCAAACTTGGGGTCGGATATTTTGTACTCGGGTACCGTAAGCTGTGCAATGGAAGGTGCTATGATGGGATATCCGAGCATTGCGGTTTCTCTTGCAAGTATGACATCCGAACCGGCTTTATTTGCAAATGTTGCCAAATTTATGCTGAAATTTATTCATAAAATTCAAGACTATAAATTTCCGCCTAAAACAATTTTAAATGTAAATGTTCCCGGACTTATGCCTGAAGATTTGGCAGGTGTCGCAGTTACAAAACTCGGCGGGAAAATGTTCACTGATGAATATGACAAGAGAATAGACCCGAGAGGTAAAGTATATTATTGGATGGCAGGTGAACTTATAAAACACTGTGATAATGATGATTCCGATATCAATGCTTTAAGATGGAATAAAGTATCTGTTACTCCTATTACATTTGAAATGACGGAAGTAAGTGTAATTCCCGAACTTGAAACTAAATTGTGCTACGATAACATCACAAATTGGTCTTAATATAGACCTATATTTTTAATATGTTCAATGGTGGGGTTATTTAGCCCCACTATTGCTATTCCGTCAATTCTGTAATCTTTATATTTTTCAGGAGAAAGAGCCAAATAGGCATAAGCGGCGGTTATAATTTTATCAATTTTATTTTTTGTAATTGCTTCAAACGGATGTCCGTTTGTTTCCGACTTTCTTGTTTTAACTTCTATAAAAACAATACAATCTTTATCTAATGCAATTATGTCAATTTCTGCATTTTTTGAATAATGCCAGTTTCTGTCAATAATTTTGTAACCTAATTTTTTGACATAATCACAAGCTATGTCCTCACCTTTTTTTCCCGTTTGTATATTTTTAAAAAATAACATAAAATAATTATATCAGATTAATGAAGAATAATATATGAAAAAACAACAAACAATATTTATTACGGGTGCATCCTCGGGAATTGGAAAAGCAACGGCATTAGAGCTTGCAAAAAACGGTCATAAAGTTTTTGCAGGAATAAGACGCAAAACAGATAAAGAACTCCTTGAAAGTTTAAATGAAAATATAAAAGGGGTTTATATAGATGTAACAAATCCCTCCAGCATACAAAAAGCATTTTGGTATATAGTAAAGAACTCAGATAAAATTGATGTTTTAATAAATAATGCAGGCGGAGTTACGGCCGGTCCCCTTGAGTTGTTGAATGTTAATAAATTAAAGGAGCAGTTTGACTTAAATACTTTTGCTCCGATTGCGGTTGCTCAAAAATTTTTGCCTTTATTATCAAACGGAAAAATAATTAATATAAGTTCAATGGCGGCAACAGGTTTATTTCCTTTTATATCCGCTTATTGTGCCTCTAAAAGAGCATTGGATATCCTTTTTAATGCATTTTTAGTTGAAAATAAAGATAATATAAAGGTTATTTCAGTTAAACCTGCTGCAATAAAAACTCCGATTTGGAATAAATCGGTGGAAAAAGCAAAAGAAAATGTTGAAAATCTGAATAAACCAAGTCTTGAAAAATATAAAAAAGAACTTTCAATATTAGAAGAACATGCACTGAAAAATAATACTAAAGGTATCGATGTCAGCTGCGTTACATCAAGAATAGTAAAAATAGTTAATTCAAGTAACCCAAAATGCACATATAATGTCGGTTTTCAATCACATTTGGCAGATTTTGTATCAAAATTCCCGCAACCTTTTATTAACTGCCTTATAAAAATGAAGTTAAACCGTTTGAAATAAAAATTTCCGTATAAAAAAAGACCTTGATAATTCAAGGTCTTTTTTATGTATAAACATAAATTTTAAGAAATTCTTTGGAACATATATCCGATTCCACGAGCTGTAAGGATAAGCTCCGGATTTGCAGGATCTGTTTCAAGTTTAGAACGTAATCTTGAAATGTGAACATCAACTACACGAGTGTCAATTCTGTGATCCGGCGGATAAGACCAAACGTGTTGAAGAATTTCATTTCTGGAATATGCTTGACCTGAATTGTTAACCAATAATTCAAGTAAGCTGAATTCCATACCTGTTAAGCGAATACGTTCATTCTTTCTGAATACTTGTCTTCTGGCTGTATCAATTCTGATATTACCTGTAGTAATAACATTTTTAGCAATTTTACTTGTCGGAGCAGCTACTTCTTTAGTGTTAGTTCTTCTTAAAACTGCTTTAACTCTTGCTTCAAGTTCTTTTGGACTGAACGGTTTTATTACATAATCGTCAGCACCTAATTCAAGACCTGTAATTCTTTCTGAAACATCACCTAAAGCTGTAAGAATGATAATCGGAACATCAGAGGTTCTTCTTATTTCTCTTGTTACACCGTAACCGTCAATTTTAGGCATCATAACATCTAAGACAATCAAATCGGGATTATATTTATTAAAAGCCGCAATAGCTTCCTCTCCGTCAGTGGCTGTAATTATGTCATAGCCAATCATGCTCAAACGTGCTTCAAGAATTCTTCTGATACTGGCTTCATCGTCTGCAACCAATATTTTTTGGTGAGAATCATGTTCGGCTTGTACTTCGTTATTATCAGTCATTTCTTAGACCCCTCACATTAAAAAAATATTACCTTTGTTTACATTATATTACAAATTATAAAAAAATCAAAACATTTCTTAAAATAAAATAAATCCTGCATTCAAGAAGCAATCGCAACACTATAAAGTTGAAAAACTTGTTTAGGTGT
>CAVEOW010000119.1:0-5288 GCA_963617295.1 bacterium
TAATGACAACGTTAAACCGTATTGTTATGGGCAAACAAAAGAATACATTAACCAATACTGTTCAAAAAATATTAATTGGAGAAATACCAACTGCTGTACGGCAAAAGTTATGAATGACGGTTGGCAATTTAAAAGTGATTATCCGTGGTAATTAATAATGACAATCAAGCATTGAGAATATTCTGTGTTCAAAAAATTATATGGCATAAAAAAGAACTTCCTTTCGGAAGTTCTTTTGAAAAAGTTTGAATATTAACGTTTTGAGAATTGGAATCTTTTTCTAGCTCTCTTACGACCATATTTTTTACGTTCTTTAACACGAGCATCTCTTGTTAATAAACCTTCTGCTTTTAAAACTGTTTTATATTCTTCGTTAAGTTTTAATAAAGCTCTTGAAATACCGTGTCTGATAGCACCGGCTTGTGCACTAACACCGCCACCAACAGCTTTTACACGAACATCGAATTTTTCATGGTTATCTGTTAAAGCTAAAGGTCTATAAACCGTCATTTCTAAAGCAGCTCTGTTGCCGAAATAATCACTAAAAGTTTTACCGTTTACGAAAACTCTTCCTTTACCTTTTACTAATTTAACAACGGCAATTGCAGTTTTTCTTCTTCCTGTTGCCATAATTTCTTTATCAGCCATTATTTAACCTCCGTTTCGGTGTATTCAACAGGTTTTTGAGCAGCATGCGGATGTTCGCTTCCTGCATATACCTTTAATTTGTTGAATTGTTCTTGACCTAAAGTGTTGTGTGGTAACATACCTTTAATTGCTTTTTCGATAGCTTTTGTAGGATCTTTTTCCATTAATTCTCTAAAAGATGCACACTTCAAGCCACCCGGAAAACCGGTATGATGATAGTATTTTTTGTCTGTTTCTTTTTTACCTGAAACGGTGATTTTAGCAGCGTTAATAATAATAACAAAGTCGCCTGTATCAACGTTTGGAGTAAATTGTGGTTTTTTCTTACCTCTTAAAATATCAGCTGCAAGAACTGCTAAACGACCTAAAGTTTTACCTTCAGCATCGATAACATACCATTTTCTTTCAACTTCCAGAGGTTTAGCTGAATATGTTTTCATTTGCTTTCTCCATTTATATTATTGTAAATTACTTCTATTAATGTTAAGCCCTCGGGACTTATGGTCGAACCTGCTTTTGTTTTATCCCTTGAATCCAGTGTGTCTTTTAGTGTTTCAGGGGCTAAAGACTTACTTTCAATCATTAGGAGAGTTCCGACGATCGATCTGATCATATTGTACAAAAACCTGTCTGCAATAAAATCTATGTAAACAAAATCACCGTCTTTAACAGCTTTTGCTTCATACATATTACAGATTTTGGCAGGGTTTGACGTCCTTACTTTTTTAAAAGCCGAGAAATCATGCTCCCCTAAAAGGTAACTTAATGCCTTATTCATTCTGTCAACATTTAAAGGATACCTTACCAACAAACAATTTTCATCCCACGCACTCCTTTGCTTACGGTTTGTTATTGTATATCTGTAATGCCTTGCCCTCGCACTCTTTTGTGCGTGGAACCGAGAATCAACTTTTATTATATCTTTGATACTGATTGTTTTTGGAAGAAGACCATTCAAAGAATTAATAAATCTCGCAGATTCAAACTCAAGGTCGGTATCAAAATGTGCCGTTTGTCCTTTTGCATGCACACCTGCATCCGTTCTTCCCGAAAAAATTGTTTTGGTTTTTGTTTTTGTCAATGTACTGATTGCTTTTTCAACTTCATCTTGAATTGTATTAATGACTTTAGCTGAATTAGCGTTTTTTTGTGGTTGTTTTTGGCTTCCCTGAAAATTAGTGCCAATGTATTCAATTATAAGTAAATACCGTTGCATTATACTAATTGAATTAATGCCATTTCACTGGCATCGCCACGTCTTGGCGGTAAGTGATAAATTCTTGTATATCCGCCGTTTCTGTCTTCATATTGTTTGCCGATTTCAGCGAATAATTTTTGAAGAACTGTTTGAGCAGCTAATTTTTTGCCTTCTTGCATTTCATCAAAAACTTCACCTGTTTTGTTGTCAACAAACTTAGATGTTTCTACATCATATATGAATTTAGCAGCCTGTCTTCTTGCACTTAAATCGCCTCTTTTAGCAAGAGTAATTAATTCTTCCGCATAAGGTCTTAAAGCCTTTGCTTTAGATAATGTTGTTGCAATTTCACCGTGTAAGAACAACTGTGTAGCCAAAGATCTTAATAAAGCATCTCTTTGGTCTTGAGGTCTGCCAAGTCTGTTTCTGTTGCATTGGTGTCTCATTTTATTTGTCCTTTTGTAATTATACTTCTTCTAACTCTACACCTTCAGGATTAGGTTGAAGTTCCAACCCTACCTGATGTAATTTTTCGATAACTTCATCTGATGATTTTTTACCGAAGTTTTTAATATTTAATAAATCATGTTCTGATTTCTTTAATAATTCAGCTAAAGAATTAATGCTTGCTCTTTTTAAGCAGTTGTACGCTCTAACCGATAATTCCAAATCTTCAATTGAAATGCTCGGAGCAGGAGCTTCTTCTTGAACTTCTTCAACAACGTGAGATGCAGATAATACTGCCGGTTGTCCTGAAATTGAAGCAACTTGCATAAAGTGTTCGATTAATAAATTAGCAGCTTGGCTTAATGCTGTACTTACGTCAATGCTACCGTTTGACCAGATTTCGAGAGTTAATTTATCATAATCAATAACATCTCCAACACGAGTGTTTTCAACATTATAGCTTACTCTCTTAATCGGCATAAATGAAGCATCGATAGGTAATAAATCGATAGGAATATTACCCTTGTTTTCTTTTAAGATATCAACTGCTCTGTAGCCTTTACCTGTTTCAACAGTAATATCAGCATTAATGCTTCCGCCTTCGGAAATTGTACAAATTAACCAGTCAGGGTTAACAATTTTTACACCGGCAGGTAATTGCAAATCACTTGCAAGAACCGGTCCGGGTCTGTCGATATCCAATTTCAAATGTTGAACATCTTTGTCATCTGTTTTTACAGTTAAACCTTTTAAGTTCAACATTATATCAATTGCGTCTTCAACAATTCCGGGAATTGATGTATATTCGTGAGTAATACCTTCAATTCTGATAGATGTAACAGCGGCACCTTCCAAAGAAGATAATAAAACTCTTCTTAAAGCGTTACCGATTGTCATACCAAAACCTTTTTCCAACGGTTCAATTACGAATTTACCGTATTGAGAACCGTCTGAACCGGTTGTTGTATTTATACATTTAATTTTTAAATCCATTATAATTTATCTCCTACAATTATTTAGAATAATACTCGATTACAAGTTGTTCCTTAAGTTCAGGGTCTAATTCTTCTCTTTCGGGGATTCTGTCGAAAGTAACTTTAAAAGCATCTCTGTCAACAGTTGTCCAAGCAGGAGCAAGTGATAAATCGATTGCGGACATGATAGATTTTAAGAATTCAGCACTTCCTTCTTTAAATGTAATAACATCTGTCGGTTTTACAATGTAAGACGGAATGTCAACTCTTTTACCGTTTACTAAAACGTGTCCGTGATTAACGATTTGTCTTGCTTGTTTTCTGGAGATTGCAAAGCCTGTTCTGAAGATAATGTTATCAAGTCTTGATTCTAATAATTGTAAAAGAATAGTACCTGTAACGCCTTTTCTTCTGCTTGCTTCGTTGTAATATCTAACGAATTGTTTTTCGCTTACGAGATATGTTAAACGGATTTTTTGCTTTTCATTTAAGTGAATAGCATATTCAGAAAGTTTTTTTCTTGCCGCACCATGCTGACCAGAAGCATTTTGTCTCAATGAAGAAACCAACTTTCTGTTTGATAAATCAGTAACTCCGTAGTTACGATATAATTTATTTGATGGTCCTGTATACTTAGCCAATTTCTGACTCCTTTAGTTCTTTATTATACTCTACGTTTCTTTGGCGGACGGCAGCCGTTGTGAGGAATAGGTGTAACGTCCTTAATTAATGTAATTTCAAGTCCGGCAGCTTGGATAGCTCTTATAGCTGTTTCTCTGCCTGAACCCGGTCCTTTAATATAAACTTCAACTTTTTTCATGCCTTGGTCTATAGATTGTTTAGCAACCTTTTCTGCTGCTGATTGTGCTGCAAACGGAGTGCCTTTTCTTGCACCTTTGAATCCGCAACCACCTGCAGAAGCCCAAGCAATAGCATTACCATGACTGTCTGTTGAAGTTACGATTGTATTATTGAAGGTAGATTGTATATGTACAACACCTTGTAATACATTCTTTTTTTCTTTCTTTTTAGTTTTTACCGGTCTAGCCATTGTTTATATTACTCCTTCAATTATTTCTTGTTGGCGATTGGGCCTGTTTTCTTACCGCGTCTTGTTCTGGCGTTAGTTTTAGTTCTTTGTCCTCTTACAGGAAGTTTACGTCTGTGACGCATGCCTCTGTATGAGTTGATTTCACTCAATCTCTTGATGTTTACTGCTTCTTCTCTTCTTAAATCACCTTCGATTGTGTAGTGAGATATAGCGTCTCTTAATGCTTTAATATTGTCATCTGTTAAGTCGTCAGTTCTTAAATCTTCAGATATATTGCAGGCTGCCAATATTTTTGCACTTCTTGCAGGTCCTATACCGTATATATAGGTTAATGCAATTATCATTCTTTTATTACGAGGTAAATCTACCCCGGCAAGTCTTGCCATAGTGTCTCCTTTATTTAATTATCTTAACCTTGTCTTTGTTTGTGTTTTGGGTTTTCACAAATGATTGCTACTCTTCCTTTTCTTTTAATAACTTTGCATTTGTCGCAAAGGGGTTTTACTGAAGCTCTTACTTTCATTGTTGTATCCTTTATTTTAATCTGTATGTAATACGTCCTCTTGTTAAATCATAGGGAGTCATCTCGACCTTTACCTTATCTCCCGGTAATATTTTTATAAAGTTTTTTCTGATTTTTCCCGAGATATGTGCAAGTATTTCGTGTCCGTTTTCCAAACCTACTCTAAACATTGCATTCGGTAGTGACTCTATAATTGTTCCTTCAAATTCTATTACGTCTTTTGACATATTTTCCTCATTTTTCGCTTTGGCTCGTGTAACTTTTTGCATGAAAATAACTACACTACACCGTAGTATTTATATCGTACATGTTGAAAATTTCAAATCAAGCCTTTTTTTATTGCTTTTTCACAATTATCAACCAGTTTTCACGAATTTTTATTTATTTGTTTTTATAAAAATATGAAATAAACAATTACCAAGCGAATATTTTAAAAGTATCTTAATT
>CAVEOW010000120.1:0-5283 GCA_963617295.1 bacterium
CCATAGACTTCTTGTGACTGTTTATCAGAATAATCTTTAATTGCATTAATAGCTTGGTTACATTCATGTTTAACCTGCTTTATAAGCAAATTTGAAGTTTTATATTTATCAATCAGATATCTCCAAAAACCAAAATAATCATTTTCTAAAATGGTGAAAAATTCATCGTGGCAATAGCAGCCTTCCATTACTACTTTGTCTTTTTCATCTAAAACAAAACTCTCAAACAATTTTTTCATATCTGTATAGTAATTTTCATAATATTGTTTTTCGAGGAGTGTATATCTGTGAAAAATATCATCAACTATCCACCCTACAAATACTCCGTTCATTTCCTTAAAGTAGCTTAACCCCTTAAATATTTCGTATGTTTTAGCTACCATTGGAATTCTGTCATAGACTTTTTTATCAGCGTTTTGCATTGTGGAAGAAGTTCTGTTTTGTCTGTAATTATATAAGTATTCCCATAGAATATTAACTTTATTAGCTTTTACAAAGGTTTCATAACAAAACGGTAAATCTTCATAAATATAGCCTTCTGAAAATTTTGCTTCAATAGATTTTAAAAATTCACGTTTATATATTTTATTCCAAATTACGGCTGGATAATTTAAAATCTCGTTCTTTGCAATTTCTGCATCAAAACAACTGATTGAATACTTTTCAAAAGACTTTAATGAATAATAATCATTTGTTGAAATTTCTTTTGTTTTATCATCAAGTAAATTCGCCAAACACATTGTAATATCAGAGTCAACGCTGACCGCCAGATTATACATTTTTTCAAACATATCTTTTTCTATAACGTCATCAGAGTCAACAAAACCTACGTACTCCCCTGTTGCTACTTCAAGTCCGAGATTTCTTGCGTGCGATTGACCCATTGCTTTTGGGGTAGATAAAAGTATAATTCTTTCATCATTATTCTTAATTTGTTCAACAATTTGTCTTGATTTATCATCTGACCCATCATCTATACAAATAATTTCAATGTCTTTCAACGTTTGAGATACGACACTGTTCAAACATTCTAAAATATAGTTTTCAACATTATGAAACGGAATTATTATTGATACTTTATTCTTCATTGTTAAATCTCTCTATCTCGGTATAATTAAACGGAATTTTAAACCTGAATTTTCGGAAAATCGTAAATACCAACTTATCATTATCATAGTAAACATCAAAAATATCGGCTCTTTTTTTGAATTTTATTTCTTTATTTTTTTTGCGAAGATATAGTACAAAATATCCTTGTTCTCTGTATAAAATATCCATTATTCGATACATTACATTCATTCTTTTATAAACAAGTTCTCTTCTGAATTTTTTTATATCATATAAAAGAATATTGCTGTTTATCAGATTGCAAAGCAAAAAATAATTGTATTTGAAATCTTTTTTAACCATAGACGGAGGAAAAATTTCCCTGTTTGCTAAAGATGATTGTTTTCTTATTTTTTCTGCAAAAGCAAACTTATATTTGAATTTTAAATTTTCAAATCTAAAGATTAAATCTTCACTCTTTTTTACCCAAAAGGTATATTTAACATCTTCAAAATCAGGAATTACTTTTATACTGTTATACATCAGCTCAATAACATCAATTAAATTGAGATACTTTTTACCTGCTTCTTGAATAATAGAACCTTTTCTGTTAATTCTGTAATAATACAAAAAGTCCCTAACAATTGAAACCCTGCTTGTTTTAAAGAATATTGAAAAGAAAAATGGTCCGTCTTCAAAAATTAAACCTTCCGGAAACTCTGCCTTACACTCATCAATAAAACTTTTGCGGTATAGTTTATTCCACGCCATTACGCATACATCCATAATAAATGGCTTAGTATCTTTATAAGAAAAAGCTCTGTCATCAAAAGTTTCATTAAAGAAACCTAAAGTGTAATAAGGGTTTGAATCATCGATTTTGCCTTTTGACTCGTCATACTGGTGAACCGCACATATTGTAATATCGGTGTTATATGCCGTCATACTTTTATATAGCTTTTCGAGCATTGTATTATCAACCCAATCATCCGAGTCAATATAACTGATAAATTCACCTTGAGCTACTTTGTAACCTGCATTTCTTGCAGAGGATAATCCGCCGTTTTCTTTATCAACAATCTTTATTCTGCAATCTTGGTTTTTATATTCTTCTAATATCTTCCTTGATTTATCCGTAGAACCGTCATTTACACATATAATTTCAATATCGGAAAACGTTTGGTTTAATATTGAGTCCAAACAATTTTTTAAATATTTTTCTACATTATAAACAGGTACAATGACCGAAATTATTGGCTTTTTCATTTTCTACTTCTTTTCCAGCTTTGAATATTCAAACTTAAAATCAAATTTTATTTTCTTCAAAATAACCGCATAAATCCTGTCATTTTCATACCAAACATCGCATTTATCAGCCTGTTTTTTAATTCTGAAAATGTGTTTCCAAAATTTGAAGTAATAAATATTTTCTTCCGTGTATAAAATCTGCATTATTTTATACATAATTCTTACAACCAATCGCCTGTAGTTGTAATAAAGAATTCCTGCTTTATGTTGTATTGCACGAATGCTTTTGTATGTAATCGGCATTTCTTTATTTATCAGTGAAAAATCAAATTCTTTTTCATTCAATAAACAAGATTCTTTTCTGAATTTTTTAGAAAACTTTCTTTTTATTTTTAACGGCATCAGGTCATATCTGTATATAACATCTTCTGCTTTGTGTCTGTAAAAATCGTATTTTACCTGTTTCCAAATAGGTGTTGCTTTAAGGTAAATATACATTAAATTAACAACATCAATAATGTTTAAGAATTTTTCTCCGCCGATTTGAACAATTGACCCCGGACGATTAATTCTGTAATAATATAAAAATTCTTTGACAATAGAAACTTTATCCGTTTTAAAAAAGATTGAGAAGAAAAACGGTCCGTCTTCAAAAATTAAACCTTCAGGAAATTCAGCATTACAATAGTCGAGAAAACTTTTTCTGTATAGTTTATTCCACGCCATTACACATACATCCATTATAAATGGAGCTGTTTCTCTATAGGAGAAAGTTCTGTTTTCAAAACTTTTATCAAACGCAGCAAGGGAAAAATATCTTGTCGGTTTCGACATCTCACCTTTCCACTCGTCATATTGATTAACAGCACAAATTGCAATATCACTGTTTAAAGAAGTTATATTGTTATATAACTTCTCAAGCATTGTATTCTCAACCCAATCGTCAGAATCAATATAACTGATAAACTCCCCTTGTGCTATTTTGTAACCTGCATTTCTGGCAGATGATAATCCGCCGTTTTCTTTATCAACAATAATTATTCTTGAATCTTTTCTTTTATATTCTTCAAGTATTGTTCGAGAGTTATCCGTTGAGCCGTCATTAACGCATATAATCTCTATATCTGAAAATGTTTGACCGAGGATTGAATTCAAACACTGTTCCAAATATTTTTCTACATTATAAACAGGTACTATTACTGAAATTTTTGCCATTTATGTACCTACTTCACCATTTCATTTTTCAACTGTTGGAGTTTTATATCAAACTCGGCACTTAATTCGTTTTTGATATCTTTCATTCTTTGTTCTATTTGCAATTCTTGATTTCTATATGCTGCAATTAATTTTTCGTTTAATTCTTTATATATTTTTGAAAGTTCTTCATAAAACTCTGAATTAATTTTATTAATTCTCGAATAAATATTTTCTGTATTTTCATTTAATAATTTTTCAATATCAATTCTTTCGGATAACTCTTTCATATCAAGATTTCCGGCAAGTGATACCGCTTGTAATTTGGAATCTATGTCATTAAGCTGAGAATCAACAAGATTTTTTATTGCACTATATTTTGTTTCTGTTTCATTTACCAGATTTTTAAACTTCTCTTCTATAGTATAATTTTCATATTTTACTGAATTAACTATATCTTCTCTTGTTTTAGAAAGTAAATTTTCCGTATATTTATAATTGTTTGTAATTTCTTCATTTACTTTATTTATTTCACACCCCTTATTGTTAATTTCAGAGGTAAGTTCATATCTTAATTTTAATATTTCATTATACATTGGCGTATATTGCTGTCCTTCTTCATCTAATGAAATATTGCACTTTTCCATGATTCGTTTTAACTGATTTTGAATTTCATTATTATTTTGGTAATAATTTTTTTCTAACTGGTCAAAGCGAACCGTAACATCATAAGTTTTATTATTTATTGTTTCAATTTGATCTTTTTTATATCGTTCAAGTTCTTTTGAAATGATTTCTTTATAGTTTTTTACTGTATTTGTTAAATCATTTGCCTGAGCTGATATATGTTTATTAATCATTTGATCTATTTTATCGGAATTTTCAATAAAATAGCGATTGTAAACCGTTTCATTCTTAATTTTTAATTTTTGTTCTTTTGTATATACCATTTCACGATATAAATTACTTAAAAAGTCTTCTTTATATATTTTTCTTACATCTACAAAGCAAACATAATCTCCTGACGTAAGCATAACAGCAGATTTTTTTGCAATATTTTCGGAAATATTTAAAACTTTTACTCTTTCGTCTGCTTTTGCATAGTTTTGTGCAATAATATCGCTTTCATCAGTTGAACCTGTATTTATACACAAAAGTTCAAAATCTTGCAAGGCTTGAGCCATAAGACTTTCAATACAAAATTTTATATTTTTTCTATGATTACAATATATTAGAATTAATGATATTATAGGATTTTTCATATCTATTTCTTTTTCTTCCTCGCAAATAATTTATGAAACAGCCCTTTTTGACGTTCTAAATAGTCTTCTTCCAGTAAACTCAATTTTATTTCTAAATCCTCAAGTTTATTTTCATAGACTCGTTTTTGCTCTTGCAATTTTGTTTCATAATCTGTTTTTATATTTGATAATTTATATTCAAAATCTGATTTTACGGTTTCTATGTTTGATGAAACACTACCGCTAAATTTATTGAAATCATCAATATTTGCTTTTTCTGAAACTGTCTTACTGATTTCAGAAAGAATATGTTGATTTTCTCTAAATCTTCTGTCTTCTGTTTCTGTTTTAGACTGGATATCTTGTTGAATTTCTTTATTAGTTCTATTAAAAGAATTATAAATATTGCTTAACTCATTATTTGTATATGAATATACATCTTTAATTTTCAAATCTGTTTGTTTTTCCATTGAAAATTCAACTTTGTCAATTTTATTTTGCATTTCAACATGAATTTGTCTTATTTTAGAATCCGTATCATCTATTTTTACAT
>CAVEOW010000121.1:0-5281 GCA_963617295.1 bacterium
GTCAAGAACTAAGCATTTCGGGCCGACAATATCTTCAAGTTCGTCAAGTATATCAAGAGTTTTACTGATAGGGGAAGAAACAAATACTACATCACAATCTTTCAAAATTTTATAATCATCAGTAACGTGCTGTGATAACTCTTTTGCTTTTCTTCTTGTGTCTGCATTTCTTGTTACCGCATATATTTTGTGTTCCGTTTGAGTTAAACATTTGAACAATGAGCCGCCAATCAGCCCTAAACTTACAATTCCTATCTTCATTAATTACCTCGCAATAGTATCAGATTAGCATTTTTCGCTAAATGTTAAAAATTATTAACAAATATTCATAAATTTGCGTAGTATTCAAAATTATGTAATAATACAAATAAATTAATAGTCTAACCATTCCTTTCTTGACTTATGCGGCTTTATGTCGCATTTTATTTTGCAAAATTTTGCTTAAATGGGTGGAGATGAGTTTATTCTCTGTGTTCTTGACGAAAGTAATAATTAATATTATAATTGGTGTAATAGCAACTCTTAATTAAGTGTAAATAAATGATTGCATACTAAGAAGGAAAAATTGAGTAATGAAAATAATTCCCTCTCACATAGCAACCGTTACTTATAATTTCGGAAAACCGACATCACGGTCATATATAACAAACTTAAAGACATATTATTCCATGCTTTTGGAAGATATCAGTTCTGATTTTTGGTATGTAATTGTTAATGCGAAGACAGATGAGGAAATAATTAACTTTGCAAAACAGAACGGAATGGAGAATGAACTTGAAGAAATTATTGCGACGCTAGTGGAAACAGGTTTTTTGGAGGAGGAAAATATTCTCTCCCCGCAAAAAATCCCCCCCCCCTACACACACAAGCTGTGGCACCGATACTTTCTCCTGAGGATATTAAAGAAATTGCGAATTTTGAAAGCGAATTAGAACAATATCAAATTGATAATAATATTTTGGGAAATTTATGTTTTGAATTGACACATAAATGTAATCTTGATTGTATTCATTGTTTTCAATCAGACCATGATAACACTATTGAACTGAGTTTTGAAGATGTAAAAAAAATTATTGAGGATACAATTCCTAAGGGGTTGTATAAGGTTACACTTACGGGCGGAGAATGTACGTTAAACAGTGATTTTCTCAAAATAGCCGGATATGTCAGAAGTAAGAAACTGCGTTTATCAATTATAACAAACGGACAAAAGTTATATGATGATCCTGAAATGTTAAATGAGTTAATAAGTCTGTATCCGTATAAAATTTCTTTAAGTTTATACGGAATGAAACCCGAAACCCATGAAAAAATCACTCGTGTTAAAGGTTCATATAATAAAACTTTTAGTGTAATAAACAAATTGAATGCTAATAATATTTTTGTCGGAATTAAATATTTTATTCTGCCCGAAAATTTTTATGAATTAAAAGATGTTATTAAATTCGGAGAAGACAATAATATTTGTGTGGAATATTCGGCACATTTGCTTAATAACTTTGATAATAATAACGAAAAATTACATCTGACGGAAGAACAGTTTTATGAGCTGTACACCAATAAGGATTCTGCCGTGTATGTAGGAGAACAACATAATCAAAAGATAACGGAAGAATTCTTAAATTCACCTGTGTGTAAAGGAGGAATTGTGGCTCTCACAATATATCCGAACGGAGATGTAAGTTTTTGCCCTTCTTTTAAAATGGTTATCGGAAATATTAAGAGAAAATCAATTATTGAGGTTTGGCAGGGTGAGAAAAACAAAGAGTATAAAAGTAAAAAAATAAAAGATTTAAAAAAATGTTTTAAAAAAGAATACTGTAATTTTTGTACATATTGTCCGGGTTTTGCAATTTCGGAAGGTAATTATATGGGGAAATCAAAACTCTTGTGTAAAATGGCAAAAGTCTGTAAAAAAGCGTACGACAATCTGAAAAAAGGAGAAAATTATGAAAAAGTTTAAGGTTTCAAAATTAATATGTTATAAATCAGTAAAGCCTGTTTATGCCTTATGCGGATATGGTAACGGGGAGATGAATACAAACTCGAGTTGTTCTTATAATTTGCAAATCTGATATTTAAAATTTATTTATTTTTTTGATAATTAATCGAATTAATTGCAAAAAGAACAGGAATTACCTGTCCTTTTTAAATAAGTTTTGTAATTTATTGTTGTTCTTCGGTTTCTTGCAAATTAAACGGATTAGTAGCTAGGTCTGCTTCTGTTAAAGGAACTACTTCTCCAATGTTTTCGATTGCTTGAAGAACAGCTTGTGAATCTTCGCTTAATACTCCGCCATTTACTGCTGCTTCTTCTTGAATTCTTTGTAATGCAAGAAGTTGTAGTTCTTTTATTTTGTCATTGTCTTTTGAAATTTTGTTTACGGCAGCTTTTTCGTTCTTTTCTTTTGCAATTTCTCTTTCGTTTTTGCCAACGATTGATTTTGTAATTTTACCGGTTATAAATGTACCTATCATACCTCCGACGAAACCTACGGCAGCTCCGACTGCAGTACCTATCCCCGGACATATTGCCGTACCTATTGCGGTGCCGAGTTTTGCTCCGCAAATCCATCCTGCGGTGTTGGCAGCAACTTTAACTGCAGATTTTCCGACCTGTTTGATACCTTTTTTTGCACCTAATTCTTTGAAGGTAGGAATAACTTCGTTAAATAATTCCATACAGCCGTCTATGGCAAGCATAAATCCTGCTCCGGAAGTTTTCAACAGGTTTTTTAATTTACCTAATTTCCCGACATTTTTGACAGCTTCTTTTCCTACATTTTTAGCTGCTTCTGTAGCTGCTTTTGCTGCTGTCTTTTCTGCTGCTTTTGCGGCAGCTTTTTGAGCTGATTTTTCTGCGGTTTTAGGGAACAATTTAGCAAATCCTTTTTTGACAAGATTTTTGCCTCTTTTAAATAATCCGGGATGTGCAGATTTATATTCCGTTTTGACAGCTTTTTTCAGTTCACTGTATGCTTCTTGATTTTTTCTGACATCAGACATGTAATTTTTTATTCTTTGTCCGAGTTTGTCAGTTCCTTTGAATAATTGTTCCTTAGACTTATTTATGCCGTCTTGCAGCTCTCGCATTCCGTCAGAATAAAATTTCCCGTCAAGTTTTTTATTTCTTCTTAACAGATTTGCAAGCGGAATCCCTTCAAACAGAAGTGCGGAAGATGCTGCACTCTTTGCCGTGCCGGAAAAACTGTCAGGTTTATTTGTCAGAGATTCACCATTTACATATTTTACAAGTTTTTTTATATCACCCTTTTTAACTTTCGGGTTTGTATTAAAACTGTTGATATTTACATTGTTATTAACACTTACCATTTATGTAATTTTCCCCTATGTCTTTATTACTTATATATATAAAGTATTTTTCAGATTTAAAATTTACTTTTTGTATTAATTTGTAAAGATTGTAAATTTTGAAATAATGCTTGAAATCAGTATTTGTTCAAGATTTTGCACAATACGGTTTTTATCAAAGATAGTTTAATTTTTTATAAAAACGGGAAAGATAAAATTATTAAAGTCTTAACACGAGAGATTGAAGAGGTAGTAATGAAAAAATTATGTTTAGTTTTGGTTTTTATGCTTTTTATTGGCAATTTGCCGTCATTTGCAATGAAAATTATTGTTAACAATGATAATGATAGAATTGTATATTCTCGCTCTTCGGCTCCTTCAGATGAAGTCTATAATGACTATAACAGCAGAGAAAGCGGTAACGTTCCGGTAAATTATAAAAAAAATAATTTAACTAATGAACAATTGCAATATTTAACAAATGAAATTCGTGATGAATTAATAGGAACATATTGGAATTTTAATGACAATAATGCTCAAAATGTAAATAATTCAGATAATTCTACAGATTTTAATTCCACTGCATATAATAAACGCGGTTCAAGAGAAGCTGCGGATTATTATATGGTTGATTCCATAAAGGCTCCTGATACACCTGTCCCCTCAGGCTTTCCGCAATAACAAGTAACTTTGTATCAGATTATAAAAGAGGCATGAAAGTGCCTCTTTTTGTTTTTACCTTTTAGAACCTTGCCAAGAGCTTCTTTCTTCTAAAAGTTTGTCTATTTTATTCAGTACAACAAATTTCTTGCTTAACCAAGCAGGTGCAAGCATGTTGGGTTTCAACCCGTTACCTGCAAGGCGATGAATTGTTACTTCGGGCGGGAGCAGCTCAAGAAAATCGCATGCGGTTTCAACATATTCATCTTCTTCCATCATTGGAATTTTCCCTTGATAATATAATTTTACGAGTCTTGTATTATTTAAAACGCACAATAAATGAATTTTTACTCCGTTTACACCTAAATCGCCTAAAACTCTGGCTGTTTTCAGCATATCCTCTTTTGTTTCGTTCGGTAAACCTAAAATTACGTGGGCACAAACATTGATATTTCTTTTCTGACTTTCTTTTAGTGCTTTGCAGAAAGTTTCAAACGAATGTCCTCTATTTATAAATTTTAGAGATTTTTCATGAATACTTTGAAGCCCGAATTCAAGCCACGTGTAATATTTTTTAGTGTAATCGGCTATTAAATCAAGTTTTTCATCTTCAACACAATCCGGACGAGTTCCTATATTTATACCTATTACATCTTCATGAGAAAGTGCCGAATCATAAATTTCTTTTAGTTCATTAACAGGTTTGTAGGTGTTTGTAAATGCTTGAAAATATGCGAGAAATTTTTCTGCCTTATATTTTTCTTTTGATAAAGTAATGCCTAAGTCTAATTGCTCCTTTATGGAGATATTGTTAGGGTAAAGCTGTGAAAAACTTCCGCCGCCGTCACAAAAAATGCAACCCTCATCAGAAATGGTTCCGTCACGGTTTGGACAAGTAAAACCTGCATCTAAAGTAACTTTATATACTTTAGTTCCGAACTTATTTCTTAAATGATCACTAAAACGATTGTATCTTTTATTTGTATTATAAAAAAACATCAATTTTCTTGTTTGGGTTCTGCTTGTGCAGGATAAACATAATGTTCGCCGCAGTTTGGACATACAACTTCTTGTTGTTTTCCGTCTTCTAAAACAGCTACTTCAAATAAGCATTTGCAGCCTGATTGTACACATCTTATTGCCCAAGTAGGTCTAACGATTCTTGCCATAAATTTATTCCTTTTATAAATAATCCTGTACAAATTATACACAACTTAAAGTTATATGAAAACAATTGAATGGTTGATAATAAAAAAAAGTTCGTTCCTTTTGGGAAGAACCTTCTAACTAAACCATTAATGTTTTCAGT
>CAVEOW010000122.1:0-5262 GCA_963617295.1 bacterium
AAAACATGATGAGTCAAGCAATATTGAAGAAAAAATGAATGAAAATTTATCATTCAGAAAAGAAAAACAACCGCCATTAACATTTGGAAATGCAGGAAGTATTTTTAAAAACCCTGATAATAATTCAGCCGGCAAATTAATTGACTCTTGCGGATATAGAGGGGTTATAAAAGGCGGAGCAAAAGTTTACGATAAACACGCAAATTTCATAATTAATTATAATAACGCTACATCTTCGGATGTTACTAATTTAATGTTTGAAATTTATTCAAAAGTTAAAGAAAATTACAAAATAGAATTAAAACCCGAAATAAAGTATATTGGAAATAAAGGAACGGATGAGTATAAATTATGGGAAATAATGTCAAACGAAAATATTCTTTAGAAACTAAAATCGGCGTACTTTGCGGAGGAATGTCAAGTGAACGTGAAGTATCATTACGCTCAGGAAAAAATGTTTTGGGGGCATTACAAAGATTAGGGTACAAAAATGCCGAATTAATTGACGTTGATAAGAATATTGCACAAAATTTAATAGAAAAGAAAATAGAAGTCGCATACAATGCACTCCACGGAAAATACGGCGAGGACGGGTGTATTCAAGGTATTTTAGAAATTTTAAAAATACCTTATACGGGCTGCGGTGTAATGTCCAGTGCAATTTGCATGAACAAAGAATATACAAAAAGAATACTTGCAACCTGCAAAGATATTCCGCTTATTAAATCAGTTTTTGTAAAAAAGGGCGAAGATGTTCATAAAGCATGCGAAGATTTAAGATACCCGATTATTACAAAACCTGTTTGCGAGGGTTCAAGTTTCGGAATGACAAAAGTAAATAAACCTGAAGAACTTGCAAAAGCATACGAAGAAGCAATTAAATTTAATGATGACGTATTAATTGAAGAATTTATCGACGGATATTTTGTAACAGTAGGGGTTTTAGAAAACGACGGAGAAGTATTCGCTACAGAAATTCTTGAAATCAGACCTAAAAACGAATGGTATGATTTTGAAGCAAAATACACAAAAGGAATGTCTGATTTTATTGTTCCATCTACAACTCTTTCCAAAGAAGCAACCGCAAATATCAAAGACATTGCGGTTAAAGCACACAAAACAGCAGGTTGCCGAGGAGTATCAAGAATAGATTTTATGGTAAAAGAAGATATGCCGTACTTCCTTGAAATCAATACAAGCCCCGGAATGACAGATACAAGCGATTTACCTGCTCAATCAGCAGTAATGGGAATAACTTATGACAACTTAGTTGACATGATTTTAAATAACGCAGGCTTAAACAGATAATGGAAGAAAACTTTGCAGTAGAAAGAAGAATGAAAGCACAAAAACTTCGGAGAAAAGCAAGAAGGTTCGAAGTTGCGGTAAGACGTATATTTTTATTTATACGATTTTTATTTGTACTTTTCGTTTTTTACAGCATATATAGAATGTGCTTTGTAAAATTTTGGTATTTACCGCAAGATACATTCACAAAAAATCCGCCTGAAAGCATTGAAATTATGGGGAACAGAATTGTTTCAACAGACAAAATCTTAAATTTACTTAAAGATACGGAAGTAAAGCATAGACCTATATATCGCTTTAATCCTTCGGAATTATCCAACAAAATAACGGAGTTGTCGCCTATAAAAACCGCCTATGTAAGACGGTTTTGGTTGCCTGCCAGACTTGTAATTATGGTAGAAGAAGTTAATCCCGTTATAACAATTTCCCCCTCAGAAGATGCTCCTGATGTTTTAGCGTTTGCTCAAACAGGAGAAAGAATTGGACGAGAATTTTTACCGCTAAATCCAAACTTAAACACGGTAAGAGTTTTAACCTACGGAACTCAAGGTGATGATTATCACAATTGGGATAAAGATAAAATTATGATGATTTATAACCTTGCGAATGCAATAAGGCAGTATTCGGGCGAAAAAGTACTGTACATAGATTTAAGAAACCCGAACAGCGTAATTGTTCAACTTGAAAACGTAAAAATCAAGTTAGGCAGACTTGATAACAGTGCATTTGAAAGAGTAAAAGAAATCTATAACATTTTACCCGCAATAAAATCAATACAAAGCAATGTTAAATATGTTGATTTATCGTGGGATACAAAGTTTATTAAAATGGAGAAATAAATACCTTAAAGGGTATTGCAAATATTTTTTTATATAATATTATTAAATAGTCAGAAATTTAAAATCCAACCCATAACATGTGAAATTACAAGAATTTGTAAGAATTTTATCATGTTTTTTATTTTTTAGGATTAGATTAATTAACGAAAGGCAATTAAAGTGGAAGAAACTAAGACAAAATCTAAGAAAAGAAAAATTGAAACTGCTGCTGAACCTGTTCAAACAGAATGGAAAGAACAAGTTATTCAAGTAAGCAGAGTAACAAAGGTTGTAAAGGGCGGTAAAAAATTAAGCTTCAGAGCAATCGTTGTAGTAGGAAACAAAAACGGACAAGTTGGTGTAGGTTGTGCAAAAGCTGCAGAAGTAATCATTGCAATTCAAAAAGCTGTTGCAGACGGAAGAAAGAACTTAATCAACGTTCCTATATTTAAAACAACAATTCCTCACCCGATAACAGGACGTTCAGGTGCAGGCAGTGTAATGTTAAGACCTGCTTCACAAGGTACAGGGGTTATCGCAGGCGGTGCAGTTCGTGCAGTATTAGAATTAGCAGGTATTGAAAACATTTTGAGTAAATCATTAGGTTCTAAATCTCCTCTAAATGCTGCTAACGCAACATTAAATGCATTACAATCATTAAAACCGTTTGATGTAGTTGCAAAAAGACGTGGTTTATCATTAAAAGATATGCTTAATTAAGAGGAATGAACAATGGCAAAAAAATCAACAGTAAAAATAACTTTAGTTAGAAGTTTAATCGGTCAAACCGAAAAGCAAATCAGAGTTGCTAAAGCACTCGGTTTAACAAAAAAAGATCAAACAGTAGAACATGAAAAAACTCCGGTAATAATGGGAATGGTAAATGCAATTCCTCACTTATTAAAGGTAGCCGAGTAGTATAAGGAAGGTAATAAAATGACAGAAAGAATAAGAATCGAAGATTTAAGACCTGCTGACGGTGCTACAGGTAAAATCAAAAGAGTAGGCAGAGGCAGATCATCAGGTATGGGTAAAACATCATGCCGTGGTAACAACGGTGAAGGACAAAGATCGGGTCGTACTTCTAAAAGAGGTTTTGAAGGCGGTCAGATGCCGGGTTACAGACAAATGCCTAAATTAAAAGGTTTCAAAAACTTTAACGCAATTTGCTATGCTGCTATCAACGTAGGAGATTTGGCTAATGTTAAAGCTGAAGAAATTACGTTAGAATCATTAATTGCGGAAGGTAAAGTTTGTGACAAAGCTGAAGGCTTAAGAGTATTAGGCGGCGGCGAATTAAACAAAGCTGTTACAGTTTCAGCTATGTACTTTACGGAATCAGCAAAAGAAAAAATTGAAAAAGCAGGCGGAAAGGCTCAGTTAGTATAATGCAACAATATACACCAAGTCAGCAAAATTTGCAGGCAATGATGTCTAATTTGAATATTGCAGGATTAAAAGATAAAATTATATTTACTTTAGTTGCAATATTTATATTCAGACTTTGTGCTCAATTACCGCTGTTCGGTATTGACACTCAAAACTTTGCAAATTTAGCTGCTTCTAACAACTTAATAGGCTTTTTGGATATGTTCTCCGGCGGTGCGTTGGGAAATGTATCTATTATAGCTTTAGGTATCGGTCCTTACATTACATCATCAATTATCATGCAATTGTTAGCGGTCGTTATACCTCATCTTGAAAAGTTGCAAAAAGAAGAAGGTGAAGCAGGCAGAAGAAAAATTTCACAATATACAAGAATGTTTACGATTGTTATTGCTGCAGTCCAAGCATTGGTATTTGTTGTGTATTTGATGAAAACAGCACAAAGTGCAATTATGCCTGAAGTAAATTATGTTGCATTCGCTGTCGGTTCAATAGTAATATTGACGGCAGGTTCGGCATTTACTATGTGGTTAGCCGAAATGATGACAGAAAGAGGTATCGGAAACGGTGCTTCAATGTTAATTTTCTGCGGTATCATTTCAAAAATACCTTTTTACGTAAAACAGACTTCAACGTTAGTTGGCGGTAACCCCGCATTACAATTACCGTTGACAGTTTTAATGCTTATTTTCATTGCTACAATGTTATTCATTGTAATTATGCACGAAGCAGCAAGAAAGGTTATTATTGTTAACCCGAGAAGACAAGTCGGAAACAAAGTTTACGGCGGTACAAATACGTTTATTCCGTTCAAACTTAACCCCGGCGGTGTTATGCCTATCATTTTTGCAATTTCATTAATGATTTTCCCATCAACAGTCCTTGACTTGGTAGGGAAAGCAAATATACCAAATGATGTATTAAGAGAAGTTCTGATTAGAGTAGCAAACTTCTTAAGCCCGTCAGGTGTTGCATATAATGTTGTATATTTCGTTTTAATTGTTGCATTAACATTCTTCTATGCTTCAATTATTCCAAACTTACAACCAAAAGATATTGCAAACAACTTGAAAAAATACGGTTCATCAATCCCAGGGGTTAAACCGGGGCAACCTACAGCAAAAGTTCTTGATTCAATATTAAGTAAAACAATATTCATCGGTGCTTTCGGCTTAGGTATTGTTGCTTTAATTCCGTCGTTAGCTTGTCACATGACAGGAATTACAACACTGCAAGGTATAGGTGCTACGTCATTAATCATTATGGTTGGTGTTGCTCTTGAATTTATAAATCAAGTAAAAACCAACTTGTTACCAAAAAATTATGAAAGTTTCTTAAAACAATAGTTTAAAGAAATAACATAAAGTAGAAAGAGTCGATGTAAAATCGACTCTTTTTATTTATACCTAAAATCAGGGTGACGTGATATTACGTCGTTAATGGAATCGTAAACAATTTCATAGTGCTTATCATCTGTTAAATGCCAAATTCTATGAGGAACCTCATCTGACTTAACTTCGTACATGGCAGGATACGAGGCTTCTTTTTTTATCAATTGTTTACAATCAGGCAGTTCAAGTATATAGTTAGCTCCGCCACGTTTTGCATATATTGCATTTGCTCTGCCTTTTTCAAAATACGAGCATTCATAATTAGCTTTTGTATTTTGTTTTGGTCTGATGAGTCCGTTTTCAATAATGTCATTATATCCGCCATCACCAATCATTCTGTAATAGTTATTCTTTTGATA
>CAVEOW010000123.1:0-5255 GCA_963617295.1 bacterium
GTGTTCTATTTAGCACAAGGACAAGGAATTTTAGCATTAATTGCATTTATTTTAATTGGTTTTGTAAGTTTTCTTGCCGTACCTGTTAATATGTCATTGGCACAACGTTTAATGCCTGAATTTAAAAGTATGATATCAGGATTTATCGGTGGTTTCAGTTGGGGAGTTATCGGTTTGATATTACCGTTAATAAGTTTACTTTCAGAAAAAATCGGTATAATGAACATACTTTTAATTATGACATTTATACCGTTTTTATTCTCGTATTTTATAAAATATTTAAAAGAAGATGCATAAATTATGCGTTAGCAGTAAATCGGTGAGATTGTGCATCATACAATCTTCTTTTTGCATCGTTCCATAATGCTCTTCTTTCATAAGGTTTACAATCTTTTAATGATGACGGAGTTGAGGAGTTTGGCATTTTTGCAAGTCTTTCCATTAAATTCAACCTGTTGAAAAACTTTCTGTTTGTAGTTCTTAATGCGTTTTCAGGGTCTATTCCTGCTGTTTTTGCAACTCTTGATGCAGCAAAAAGCAAATCTCCCATTTCTTCTTCCATGTGTTCAAAATTTTGCGGCGAATTGTCTTTTTGATATTCTCTTCTTGCAATTTTAAATTCTTCCAGTTCTTCCAGTAAACATTCATCCCATTCTTTTTCAGTTTTTATGAAATTTATCTGTTTTGTAACTTCATCAAGCCTGTCAAATGTATTAAAGACATTTTTTTGTGTTATCGGAATATCTTTTGTTAAAGTTAGAGGAGGAACCAGTGCATCTTCTTGTGTTTTAAAGGGTTCCAGTAATAATTTTATATTTTGTCTCTTCGGGGTATAATATTTTTTCGATGAAAAAGCCATGTTTGGTGAGTAAGTATTTAAATTAATTCTCATGTTTAATCCTTTTTACCGCATAAAAACTTATAAAAAAATTTTTTGCACAAAAAAAGACCGAATTATATAATTCGGTCTTATCTTTTATTGATATTACATTATAGAGTCGGTTCTTCTTCCTCTATATATTTGTCGTTATCTTGCGGAGAATCGCAGCCGCTTGATGGTGCCGAAGGCGTATCATTTGAAGATGATGTATCCTGTTTTGGAGCTTCCGTAGGTGCGGAAGGAGTTGATGACCCACCTGATGATGAATTATCTATTTGTGGCGGTTTTTCAGTTGTTACATCATCACTCTTTGGCGGAGTACAACTTCCCGGGTTATCAGCAGGCTTATCTGTCGGTTTTGTGGTCGGTTTATCGGTTGGTTTGGTATTTGGTTGTTCAACATCAACTTCCGTACCACCTTGGATTGGAGGAACTGACGGAGCGGACGGTTTTTCTGTCGGGGTCGGTGTCGGCTTTTCTGTTGGAGTCGGCGTCGGTTTTTCCGTCGGAGTCGGTGTCGGTTTTGTTGGTTCCGTAGTCGGAGTAGGAGTAGGTTTCGTCGTTGGAGTTGATGTTGGTTCCGTTGTGGGAGTCGGCGTCGGAGTTACTGACGGAGTACCTGTCGGTTCTGCCGTTGGTTCAACTGTTGGTTTATCTGTAGGAGCAGGTGTTGCTTGAACTGTTCCTTTTCCGTGGCAAATACACTCAGGATCAATGTTTGGTAAATTAAATATCTCACCTTCTTTTAACGGAGATTTTTCACGTTTTGGAACTGTAGGCATTCTTCCGTTTACTAAATGACCTGTTTCATCAATAGTACCGTATATTTCAGGATTTGCGTCCATAATAGCGTTCTTTAATGCTTGGTATTCAGGAGTACCTTTTTCAATTCCCAAACCTACCAGATCATAGTTTTTATTGATAATTGCTTCAAGTGAATTGTTATCACCATCTTTGCCTTCAACTACAACATATACACTTCCGTCTTCTTCGTCGTAGTTCAATTTAGAGTTTTCTATGTAAGCATTAGGCAGTTTTGTTTTTTCACCGAAACATCCGCAATGGCAGAAAGCGTCAGCTTCAGGTATATTGAATTCCTCCCCGGGAACAAGTGCTATATCCGCTCTTTCTCCTGCGAAATCATCAATACGACCACCGACATATTTGCCAGTAAAATCTTTGGTACCATATATTTGAGGGTTTGCGTCCATTACAACTTCTAATAATTCATTGTATTCGGGAGTCCCCTCTTCTATGCCCATTTCATCAAGGTTATAACATTGACTCATTATTTTTGCCAGTGAATCCAGCCTTTCAGAATCTTTGGCATTTGGTTTTTCAATATTAACAAACTTAGAGCCGTCTTCTCTTTCTTGAATTTTTTCTTCACCGGCTTTGTTTGTCGGATTTTTCAGTTTGAAATAATCTTCTTCATGAATTTCATCGTGAATACAATCACAATTATCAAACATCTGCAAAAGTTTTTCTATATCTTTTGAGTCAATGTGGTTTTCATCGCCGCCAAAACTTGCAGCAATAGCGATATCTTCATCAGAAAATCCTTCTGTCCCGTCAAGGTAACTCATTGCTTGGTGGATTTGAGAAAGTTCTTCTTGCGTATAACCGCCGTTTTTCTTTATTGCTTTCCCGACAAAACTTTCAGTATCTTTAATGTCTTGGTTGTATCCGTCCTCATCATCCCAAATATTAACGGGATCAGATTTTTTCGGCTCAATTTTTGATAAAGCCTTGACATCTACACCATTATTTTTCAATACTTGCTTAAATTTCTCAATATTAAAGTCCATAACTTCTCCTTATTCACTACACTTGTTTTTCTTATCGACACATTTTTTTTTAACTTTAGAAAAACTATAGAAATGTTAAAATTTGTAAACGAAGTGCATATTAAATTATCGTATTTTTTATTAATTAATTCTTCTTAGGCAATTTTCAATTTAAAAAATACTTTATATACATGGGGAAAATATTGGAAATTGGACAAAATAAATTTAAATTGCAGTCTTAATAATTTGGGGGACGTTAAGCAGTTTGGTGGCATACGGCAAAATGTTGCTTGGCAAAATGCAGGCACAACCGCACCTATTCAAACCGGCGATGTTTTCGTTCGTGGAAACAATGCAACTGTTCCTGAATTTCAAAGTGTACAAATTCCAAACGTTGAGGAATTTTGTACCCCAATGCAGTTATTAAAACTGTATTCGAGTGATGAAAAAATAAACCAATTACTAAAAGAAAGTCCCAAAGCTTCAAAAATGCTGCAATCAAAAGGAATTAAAGCAGAAGCTCACAGCAGTAACATAACTGAAATTTCACAAGATCATCTGCGAGAAACCTCTATGTACGCAACAGAAATAGCGGATGCACTCGGGTTATCCGATGATGATAAAAGAACTCTGCAAAAAGCCGGCGTGCTTCATGATTACGGAAAAGCGTTAATTCCGCCTGAAATACTGAACAAGGAAACGGAATTAACCAAAGAAGAAAAAGATGTTATAAATCTTCATTCCGAGTTGGGTTATGAGTTGTTATCTAAAACGAATTTAGATAAACGCACATTGAACTTAATACGCAATCATCACAAGTATGCAGACCAAAATCCTGATTTATTGGGTCAAATTCTTAGTGTTGCAGATGTATATTCCGCCTTGAGGGAAGAAAGGAGTTACAAAACCGCACTTTCACATAGTGAAGCAGTGGAGATACTCAATCAAAAAGTAGAAACCGGTGAATTAAATCAAGATATTGTAGATGTATTAAATTACATAGTTCAAGGGCAAGCATAAAAAAACTTCCGAATTAAACGGAAGTTTTTTATTAATAAAATTTAAAATTACCTTAAACAGCTCTTTGAACTTTGCCTGCTCTTAAACAAGAAGTACAAACTTTTACTTTTTTTACTGTTCCGTTATCGTTAATCTTTACTGATTGAAGATTCGGGTTTTGTCTGTAAACATTGTGTTTATGAGAAAATGAAAGTTTTGAAGCTTTTAAAGGTTTTTTACCGCATACTGCACATTCAATTGACATTTTTATTTCCTTTCAAGTATTCTTTATAGGTTGATAATATATAAAAAATAACAATTAATCAAGCCCTGATATGAAAAATTATTAAATATTCTAAACATAATTCTTCCAAAATATGGCAAAACACTATTGTTTCTAATAAAATAAAATTGGTTGGGAGAGTTATGGATATAGAGAAAAAAACAGTCAGAGAAAAAATTGAAGAGAGGGAAAAACTTTTTTTAAGCCCTCTTGCAACAAAGAGTTCCGAAACTAAAGGCAGAAAAATGTATGAAGTTCCGTGTTCACTAAGAACAGAGTTTCAAAGAGATAGGGACAGAATACTGCATTCAAAAGCATTCAGACGGTTAAAACACAAAACTCAAGTATTTTTCTCTCCATACGATGATCATTTCAGAACAAGAATGACTCATACTCTTGAAGTTTCGCAAATTGCAAGAACGATATCAAGAGCGTTAGATTTGAATGAAGATTTAACGGAAGCAATCGCTCTCGGGCATGATTTGGGACATACTCCGTTCGGGCATAGCGGAGAGAGAGTTCTGAACCAATTAATGCCAAACGGATATAAGCACAATGAACAAAGTATTCGTGTTGTTGAGTTTATTGAAAACCTTAATTTAACGGAAGAAACTCTTGACGGCATTCTGAACCATTCTTATGAATGCACTCCAAACACTCTTGAAGGACAAGTTGTAAGATTATCTGATAAAATTGCATATATCAACCATGATATTCAAGATGCTTTAAGAGCTAACATAATTAAGGTTGAGGACATGCCGGCCGAAAGCATAGAATATTTCTCGGCAACAAACAGAATTCGTGTTACAAAATTCGTAACTGATATTGTAGAACACAGTTACGGAAAGGGTGTTGTATCAATGTCTCCTGAGTGTTTTGAACAATTCGTTTTGCTTAGAAAGTGGATGTTTGAGCATGTTTATTCAAATTCACCGGCAAAAATGGCGGAAGATAAAGCTCAAAATGTGATAAGACGTTTGTTTGAATTTTATTGTAATGAGCTTGAAAAAAGATTTCCAAATTCAAATAAAGACAGTATTCTACAAACTGCCTGCGACTATGTTTCAGGCATGACAGACAGGTATGTGTTGATTAAATTTGAAGAGAACTTCTTGCCTGCACCTCTAATACAAAAAAATAATGATGAATTTTTATTCAAATTAGCTGATATGAACGGACTTAAATAACAAATGACAACAGAAAAAACATATTCGGAAGTTATAGATGAAATAAGAAACCGTCTTGATATATTAGATGTGGTTCAATCTCGTGTAGTCTTGAAAAAAAGAGGGGCAAACTATTGGGG
>CAVEOW010000124.1:0-5243 GCA_963617295.1 bacterium
TTTTAAAAAATTTTTAATTTTAATTTGAAATCAATATAATATTTTTATGAGGTATTTATGATTTACGATGTAGTTATATTTGGTGGTGGTACGGCAGGTGTTTCTGCCGCATATACATCAGCTAAACTGGGGCTTAATACATTGCTTGTTGAAGCCGGTGATGTACCGGGCGGAGCTATTACACAAGGTCTTGTTGTTCCGGTTATGAAAATTGACTCTTTAGAGGTAAATACTGACTTTTATACTGATTTAGTTGTAAAAGCCCAATCTTATAACGCTCAAAACACTTATAAAGACGGTAATACAGGCTGGTTTAACCCGGAGTTATTAAAGATAGTCTTTGATAATATGCTGAAAAGCGTTAATTGTAAGGTTTTATTCTCTACCACACCGATTTATGCCAATAAAGATACTGTTTTAGAGAAGTACCATGTACAATTAAAACATAAAATATTATCGTTAGATATCGAAACGAAGTATATTGTAGATACAACTGCAAACGGAGAAATTTTTAGAATTTTAAATTATGAATTTCAAAAAAATGAAAATCAATCTCAAGCAGCTTCTTTACGCTTTAACATTTCCGGTATTGATATGAATGCCTTTGCCTCATGGCTTGAAGAAATTGACTCTGATACAAATGTTACAACGGTAGATAGAAGTAAATCTCAAATTCATTTATCAACGGCTTGTACATGGGATAAGAGCAGAAATTGGGCATTACTCCCCATATTCGAGAAAGCCGTACTGGATAAGGTTCTAATTGAGTCTGACTGTGCATATTTTCAGGTCTTTACAATACCTGATATGCTTGGGACGCTTGCAGTGAATGCTCCAAGAATTATTTTAAAAGAAAATGAATCTATATTAGAACCGTTTACTTACTCTAATGCTTTAATTCAAGGCAGAGAGCGTATTTACAGGCTGCATAAATTTTGCAAAAAATATTTAAAAGGTTTCGAAAATTCTTTCATTTCACATATTTCAGACACACTTGGAGTTCGAGAATCATATAGAATTAAAGGAAAATATACATATACTAAAAATGATATAATCAATCACAAAAAGTTTGAAAATGTTGCATTTGCTTGCGATTACCCGATTGATATACATTCATCACAAAAGATCAATGATAAACTTGAAAAAATATCAGAGCCTTATTTTATTCCGGTAGAGTGCCTTATAGCCGAGTGCGATGAAAAATTATATGCTGCAGGCAGAATAATAAGTGCCGATTTTGAATCACAATCTGCATTAAGAACACAAATGAGCTGTTTTTCAATGGGAGAAGCAGTTGCAAAAGATATATTTAAAAAGATAAAATGATTTTATTTTCTATATTTTTTCAACAATTTGTTAAAATCAGCTTTTATCAGTTCAATATTGTTAATAGGGCGATTTCCGTCTTTTAAATACTGCTCATAGTATTCATCAATTGAATGAACGATTATATTTTCGTTTTTGGCTACATATTTATAGTTTAACTTATAAACAAAATAAATATAGTCATCACAATCATACGGATATACTTCAAAAATAGAATTATTATCGAGTATATAAATATCTTTGTTTTTTGAAACTTGTTCAAGTAGCATGTACTCCATTTTATACCTTAAAACTTTTTGTTCATAATCACGGTTACAATACTTATCAATATATAAATCATTATTGGAAGTAGTCAAAAGGGATAAAATATCGTGAAAATTCATCGACGTAAAACTTAGTAATATAGTAAAAAATATGGCTCTAAATATATTAAATATAATTCTAAAATTCACGAAGCAAGAAATTAAAGCTGTAATTAAAAACATAAGACTAATTTTTATCTGCTGAATTATATCAAAATGTGCTATATAAATATAATCATTTTCACCCGGGAAATGCCGCTTTACAAACAACATTGAAAGAATGAAACAAAGAATGCCTATTAAATAGAATGTTATTCCAATTATTTTTTTGTTTTTTAATTCAACTTTAGACTTAAATATTACTAAATAAAGAATCAGAATTGCAATAGTATATATTAAAAAATTGTTATAAATTACAGTTAATAATGAATTATAAGCTTCATTTAACCAATCAAATAATTCATTAAGAGAGCTACAAGTAGTTATAAATAGCTTTGCCTCATCCGAACAAGTATTATGAAATCCCGGTAATGCAACATATAAAATAAATCCTATTATATTAGAAATATAAATTGGTAAGAATTTTAATATTTTTTCTTTTTCTTTGAAGAAAAAGTAAGCAATCATTAAAGTTAGTGAAGCAAAGGTCGAAAAAGAGAAAAATTCAGATGAGTATCCAATTAAAAAAGATAATATGCACAATATAAATATTGACTTATTAGATTTATTGTAATCATAGACATATTGACTAATTAGAAAATTCCAAAATATAAAATAAAGTATAAACGGAAATGTAAAGCCATAAAATGACATGTAGAATACCGATTGATACGTTTTTAAAAAAGCATTCTGATATAAAAAATAAAATAATAATGTAGAAGTTATAATATAAAAATACTCAAAAAACGATAATTTTCCCATATCTTTTCTAAAAATAAATACATTAGAGGAAAGCAGTACACAAATTATAAAAATAAAAAAGCTTTTGAAAAGAATTGCACCGGAATGTAACCATTCTATTGGATGGATATTAAGTGATAACGGCAACTGTACTCCAATAAATGCGGCAATTGTATTGGTAATAAATCTACCATGGTATGCATATATAAACTCATGTAATAAGCTATTAAAGCTATAAAACATAACAAAAATATCATCATGGATTATTAAATCAAAACTGCTTTGCAGATATTGAGTATAAAGAATTATACAAAAAACGCAAAACAGTCCTAAAATATAAAATACTTTTTTAATAAAACTAGTCAAGATAGAATGCCGTTACAACTTTATGAGAATCTTCGGCATGCTGAATTGCCTTATGTAGAGTATTTGATGTATGTGACAAGAAACAAATTAATTGTTGACATTCATCAATAATTTCTCTGTTACAAATACGGCTTGCGTCAGCCAATGTAAGCATTGAACGGTCAGGATGTTCGATTATATTCGGAACTCCTATTAGCTGATCTTGTACATCAGACGGTTGTTGACCAATTGTTTGGGGTAAAATAACTCTTAATTTATCAGGGTTTGCTTTCATTGCACCTCTGATTGTAGCTGCGTTTGTACCGCTTGAACCACCACTGGTTATAACTGTATTTCCTTGCATAACCAACGCATAAGATAAAATTTCAATAATTTGTTGGTGTGTAATCGGTAAATTTCGGCTTCCGATGATAGCTACTTTTTTTGCAGATTGTTGAATTGTAGCCAATTCCATTGCTAACTCATCCAGCGTGTGTGCGTCACTTTCTTCCACTTTATCCAAATCATCAAGCGGAACCATAATCTGCTGTTCATTTTGATTTTCTTCTGACATACATTTTCCTATTTAACTAAATAAATTTTTTGTAATATAATAATAATATCATAATTTTAAAAAATTTAAAACTATATGTCAAATATTTTAGAGGGATTAAACAGGGAGCAGCAAGAAGCAGTATTGCAAGACAGAGGTACCATATTGGTACTGGCAGGTGCAGGCTGCGGGAAAACTAAGGTTCTGACTACAAGGATAGCAAATCTGGTACAGACAGGAGTTTCTCCGTACGAAATTTTGGCCGTAACATTTACTAATAAAGCTGCAAAAGAAATGGTTCAACGTCTGTCAAAAATGGTAGGTGAAGATAACGCTAAAAAGATGTGGATAGGCACTTTCCACTCAATATCAGGCAGAATTTTAAGAACCGATATTGAATCTTACCATGACGAAGAGGGAAGATCATACGATAATAAGTTTGTAATTTATGATGATGATGATACAAACAAATTACTAAAGAATTCAATTAAAACTTGTAATCTTGATGAAAAAATTTACCAGCCAAAATTGGTTAAAACTATAATTTCAAACGCAAAGAATAAAATGCAAGATGCATACACTTTTGCTACAAGAGCAAGAGATTTCAGAAGCGAAAAATATGCTCAAATTTACATGGAATATCAAAAACAGCTAATGGCAAATAATGCACTGGATTTTGATGACATGCTGGTACTCGCGGTCAAATTGCTTGAAAACAGTGAAAAAGTCAGAGAAAAATATTTTAGAAGATTTAAACATATATTAGTAGATGAATTTCAGGATACAAACCTTTGTCAGTATAAAATGATTAAATCAATTTACACAAATGACAAAGATGAAGAAGAAATTCCGCCCGAGAAAAGTTTATGTGTTGTAGGTGATGTCGATCAATCAATTTACAGCTGGAGAGGTGCTGATTACAAAATAATCTTAAATCTTCAATCAACTTTCAGAAAAACACATTTAATTAAACTTGAACAAAATTACCGCTCTGTAGGAACAGTTTTAGAGGCTGCAAATGCCGTAATTTGCAATAATAAGCAAAGAATAAGCAAAAATCTTTATTCTAATTTAGGCAGAGGTCACGAAATAAGTTTATACCAAGCTAATGATGAAGCTGATGAAGCTCTAAACCTAATTAGAGAAGTTAAAAGATTATCTTTAACTGAATCACTTTCCGACATGGCTGTTTTATACAGAACAAACTCACAATCACGTGCAATTGAAGAAACATGTATGGCAAACAATATTCCGTATAAAGTTGTCGGAGGTCTAAAGTTCTACGACAGAAAAGAAATTAAAGATATTGTTGCTTACTTAAAACTTATATATAACACAAGTGATTCACAAAGTTTAAGACGAATTATTAATGTTCCAAAACGTTCAATCGGACCCGCTACAGTTGAAAAAATTTTAGATATTTCAACAAAATCCGAGATGAAATTTATGGATATTTTAGCTGAAATTGATAAATATGACGAATTTTCAGCAGGAGTTAAAGTTAAACTGACTGAATTTTATAATATGATTTCCGATTTTAAAGATGCGTTTAATAAGATGGATTTACCTGCCTTTGTCGGCTATGTTATTGATAAATCAGGTTATATGCAAGATATTAAAAATAATGAAGATGAAACTACGATTGAAACAAAAACTGATAACCTGCAAGAGTTTATAAGCGTTGCAAAAGAATTCCAACCTACCGATACAGATATTTTGGGAGAATTCTTATCCCAGGTTTCCCTTGTAAGTGATATTGATTCTTATGTTGATGAAACTAAAGCACTTACCTTAATGACATTACACAGTGCTAAAGG
>CAVEOW010000125.1:0-5136 GCA_963617295.1 bacterium
CGGTATAACTTCTCTAAATTTCACTTTTGATAAAATATCTGACGCAATTGAAATACCTGATTTTTTGCTTGAACGGCAAGGTCCTTTAACACAGCCTGTTTCGCAAGATAGTGCTTCAACGAATATTTTCTTATTTGTCTTTTTAAAACTTGATAAAGCGTGTCTGAACGGCTTTAATCCGCTGATTGTCATTAATACCGTATCTTTATCAATTCCTGACAGCCTTATTGTTTCATTCATTCCGCCCTCAATCGGGTAAAGAGCTCCCTCGTTTGCATCGTGCGGAACAAACTTATCATCTTCCGAAACGGAAATTTCTTCTATGTTAACAAAATCATCCTTTATCCAGTAGTTTAACTCGTCAAAAGTAAGTGCTACATCTATAAGTTCAGGATGTCTGTCAGCTTCATTTTTCTTTCCGATACAAGGTCCTATGAAAACAATTGCAATGTCATTTCCGTATAAACTCTTTAAATATTTTGCGTGTGTTAACGCAGGAGAAGCAAACGGAGTAATGTTTTTTGTATAATTTGGTTCATATTTTCTCACATAATCAACTATTACAGGGCATGCACTTGATATAAATAATCCTTTATCCTGTTCTTTTAGCCACTTTGCAGTTTCTATCGAAACTTCTTCCGCACCTAATGCCGTTTCACTGACTGCCGAAAATCCAAGATATTTAAGCAATGCAATCATTTTCTTGGGTTCTAAATCATAAATCCCTGCCCAGCTTGGTGCCAGTGATACAAAAACTTTTTTCTTTGCAATAAATAAAGTTTTAACCTTATCAATATCGTTTCTTACCCTTTTTGCATTGGCAGGACACTCGATAACACAATGACCGCAAGCTATACATTTTTCAGTAATAACAGAGGCACTTCCGTTTTGTATTTTAATTGCTTTTACTTGGCATTTACGAACGCACTTATAGCAGTCGTGGCACTCATTTTTCAGAGTATAAACAGGATACAGTTTATTCATTCTTTAGTTTTTCCAATATTTCCTTTAATTTTTCGTCATCAAGGTTATTGATGCACTCACCGTTCACATATATATTAGGACCATTTTCACAGCGGTTTTCACATCTCGCCCCGAATAGTTCTATTTTAGCACTTAAATTGTTTTCTGTAATATACTTTTCTATAATTTCGGCATATTTATCATTTCCACGGGCAAAACAAGCACTACCCATACATATTTTTATTTCATTCATTTCCTGTAACCTCATCTTCCGCAACTACTTGCAGAAAATTACCAATTAAATTTTCGTTCCAAACTCTTACATTCTTATCAACTTTCAAAACTCTTGGAGTGAAATTCCATATATATTTTATCCCTGATTTTACAAGAAAATCCGCACAGGTTTGAGCTGTTTCTTTCGGCACCGTTAATATTGCTATATCAATATTTAATCTTTCCACTAAATTCGGCAGTTTTGAAAGGTGAAAAACTTCTTTTGAGTTTATAGTCATTCCGACTTTTAAAGGATCAATATCAAAAAGGGCAAGAATGTTAAGTCCGTAATTCTTCAAGTCATCATACTTAATTAATGCCGTTCCTATATTTCCTGCCCCTATGATGAAAGCCTCTTTTGTTTCCTCAAATCCCAAAGCATCTTCAATACTCTTTTTTAAAGACTTAACAGAATAACCTATTTTGCATTTGCCAAGATTATTGATTGCTTTTATGTCTTTTCTGACTTGAGAATTGTCAATTTTAAGCAATTCGGCAATCCGAGGGCTTGAAATATATTCAAGCCCCGATTGTTCGCAATCTTCCAAAATAAAATGATATAAAGTTAACCTTTTTATTATTTTTTCGGATAGATTTTTTTTCATTAGTTATACCTTATACTTTACCGTAGTAAGCATCAATGTATATTTGTTTTATTTCTTCCATTAACGGATATGCAGGGTTTGCACCTGTACATTGATCGTCAAATGCAAGTTCAACTAATGTGTCTAAGTTAGCCATAAATGTCTTTTCATCAATACCAAATTCTTTGATTGATGCAGGTAACTTAAGTTCTTGTTTCAATTTTGTAATTGCATCAAGTAACAATTGAACTTTTTCATCATCGTCCTTACCGCCAAGTTTTAATTCATCTGCAATTTGTCCGTATTTTGCTTTTGCATTCGGGAACTTATATTGCGGGAATATACATTGTTTTTTCGGTTTATCTGTTGCGTTGTATTTAATAATTTGGTTAATTAATAAAGCGTTAGCAACACCGTGCGGTACACTGTACATAGCACCTAATTTGTGTGCCATAGAGTGGCATAATCCTAAGAATGCGTTTGCAAATGCCATACCTGCGATAGTTGCGGCATAGTGGATTTTTTCTCTTGCAATAGGATCATTAGCACCGCCATTGTATGAACGTGGTAAGTACTTAAAGATTAATTTAGTTGCTTCAAGTGCATTTGAATTTGTAAAGTTTGTAGCCATAGCTGATACGTATGCTTCAACTGCGTGAACAAGAGCATCAATACCTGAAGCAGCTGTTAAGCCTTTTGGCATACCGTCAACAAAGTTAGGATCGATAATTGCCATATTAGGTGTTAATGCGTAATCAGCAATAGCATATTTTACGTGATTTTCATCATCAGTGATGATTGCAAACGGAGTAACTTCACTACCTGTACCTGAAGTTGTAGGAATAGCAACCATTGTAGCTTTTTTGCCAAGGTCAGGAATCTTACAAATTCTTTTTCTGATATCCATAAATCTCATAGAGATATCTTCAAATACTGTATCAGGTTGTTCATACATTAACCAAATAATTTTAGCTGCATCCATCGGAGAACCGCCGCCTAATGCGATGATAACGTCAGGCTCATACGGTTTAACAATTTCCATAGCTTGATTAATTGTAGATATTGTTGGATCAGGTTTAACATCAAAGAAGATTTGGTGGTCAATACCAACTTCGTCAAGAACTTTAACTATGCTATCAACAGCACCTGAGTTGAATAAGAATCTGTCTGTAACGATGAAAGCACGTTTTTTGCCTTCGAGTTCACGAAGAGCAAGGTCAACAGCTCCTCTTTTAAAGTAAACTTTTGGCGGAACCTTGAACCATAACATATTTTCTCTCCTTTCAGCAACAGTTTTGTAGTTAAGTAAATGTTCAACACCTACGTTTCCGCTAACGGCATTCCCGCCCCAAGAACCGCAACCTAGTGTTAATGACGGTTCAAGTTTAAAGTTGTATAAATCACCGATACCACCTTGTGAGGATGGAGAATTGATTAACAATCTGCAAGTCGGGATTTTCTTAGCGAAGAAGTCAATTCTGTCTTGAACTCTTGCATCCGTGTATAATGCTGCAGAGTGACCTGCACCACCAATCATTACTAATTGATGAGCTTTTTCAACCGCATCTTCGTAATCTTTTGCTCTGTACATACCTAAAATCGGAGATAATTTTTCGTGTGAGAACGGATTTTTAATATCTACTTCTTTTTCTTCACCGATTAAAACTTTTGTATCTTTATCTACTTTAATTCCTGCAAGTTCACCGATGTTGTGAGCACTTTGTCCGACAATCTTCGGATTTACGGTTCCTTGTTCCGTTAAGATAATTTTTGCAACTTTATCTTGTTCTTTTTGGTTAAGGATGTATGCACCACGATATTCAAATTCTTTTTTAACTTGTTCATAAACATCATCAACGATAATAACTGATTGTTCAGATGCACAAATCATACCGTTATCGAATGTTTTTGAAAGAAGAATTGATGATACTGCCATTTGGAGATCAGCTGTTTCATCAATAATAGCAGGAACGTTACCCGGACCAACACCTAAAGCCGGTTTTCCTGATGAATAAGCAGCTTTAACCATTCCCGGACCACCTGTAGCTAATATGCAAGCAATATCAGGGTGGTGTAATAGTGCGTTAGATAAATCCATGGAAGGTTCATCAATCCAACCGATGATATCTTCAGGAGCACCTGCTTTAACAGCTGCATCTAAAACTAATTTTGCTGCAGCGATTGTTGAAGCTTTAGCTCTCGGGTGGGGTGAAAATACAATTGCGTTTCTTGTTTTTAAACAAATTAATGATTTAAAAATAGCTGTTGAAGTCGGGTTCGTTGTAGGGATGATACCTGCAATAACTCCTAAAGGTTCAGCAACTATTTTAATACCGTTTGTTTTGTCTTCACTGATAATTCCGCAAGTTTTTGCATTTTTGTGTTTGTTGTAAATATATTCGGAAGCGAAGTGATTTTTAATAATTTTATCTTCAACGATTCCCATGCCTGTATCTGCAACTGCCATTTTAGCCAGAGGGATACGTGCTTTATCAGCTGCAGCTGCAGCTGCTTTAAAAATCTTATCTACTTGTTCTTGAGTGAAAGTAGCATAGATTTTTTGTGCTTTCTTTGCTCGTTCAATTCTGTCATTTAATGTTTCAATGCTATTGACGACGCAAACTTTCTTTTCTTCTTTTGTTTTTGTTGCTGTCATAAAATAATACTCCTTTTTGTATCGTGATTTATTTCCTTATTCATAATTTTATTCAATGAAAATTTCTTGTCAATAAGTTTAGACAAAGTGTTTCCAAAATTTGACTTTGTACAATCTTGCACGATTAAAACGTAATATCGTGATTTTTGTCACGAATATTCATTCCCAATTTTTGATTTTTAAGCCTAACAAAAAACTAACATTTATATTTATTATATATAATATATTAGAGGAATTTTAATTATGTGGAAATTATATGCGATATTATCGGCTGTATTTGCTTCTTTAACTGCTGTTTTTGCAAAAATGGGCGTTAAAAATATTGATTCAAATCTTGCAACGGGAATAAGGACAATTGTTATTCTTTTACTGATTTGCGGAATTGTTTGGACTACGGGAAGTTATAGCGGATTAAAAAATATCACACCAAGAAATTATGCATTTTTGATTATTTCAGGTGTTATGACGGGACTTTCATGGTTATTTTACTTTAAGGCAATTCAAGTCGGGGAGCTTTCAAAAGTTGCTCCCATTGATAAATTGAGTGTTGTACTTACAATAATTTTCGGATTGTTGCTTTTCCATGAAAAACTAACTCTTCAAACTGCTCTTGGCGGGCTTCTCGTAACAGGCGGAATTTACGTATTGCTTTTGTAAAAC
>CAVEOW010000126.1:0-5122 GCA_963617295.1 bacterium
GGGTATAAGTGTGCATTCCTTCGCCTGTAACATATTTTTTTATGTTGTTGCTAACCAATTCAGGGGGCGGTTCAACAGGGGCTCCCATTGATAAAGAAATCGGAGTCCTGCCTTTTGCAGTTAACTCGGGTGTTAATCTTGCAGTATCCATTTTAATTTGTATCATTATGTATGTTTCAAGTGATTGAACATAATCATTAAATAATTCTTTCATTATTTCCCTCCAAACGGTTTTGTTTCGGACTGCCAAGCCCAAGCATTATGGTTGTGAATACTTTCTTGAGCTTCAACTTCTACTTCATAGAATGTAACCTTTTCATCATCTCTTAAAAGACAAATTACATCTCGTAAGACATCCTCTACGAATTTAGGATTTTCGTAGGCTTTTTCTGTTACATATTTTTCATCACATCTTTTTAATATGGAATAAACTTGACTGGAACCGCAGCTTTCTACTTTTTCAATCAAATCTTCCAACCAAATGATATTATCTTCGCTATAGCTGACTTTTACTTTTACCATTGTTCTTTGGTTATGAGCACTGTATTTTGATATTTCTTTCGAACAAGGGCAAAGCGTTGTAACAGGCACTTTTACTCCGAGTATAAACTTGTAATAATCCCCGTCTAAATCCCCTTGAAAAGAGCAATCATAACCGACCGGAAACTCCATTTCGCTGACAGGAGCTTTTTTGTTGACAAAATATTTAAAATCAAAACGTACATGTGCAATTTGTGATTCTAATTTTTGTTTTACATCAATTAATAACCCTTTTATATCAACACCAAGCAGATTTCTTTGGCTGTAATCGCTTAGTATTTCAACAAAACGTGACATGTGTGTGCCACGATAATTGTGAGGGAGAGTTACGCTTAAACGAGCTTTTGCGGAAACCATTTGGCTGTCTGCATTCTTGCGTTCAATTAAAAGCGGAACCTCAACACCGTTGATGCCAACTTTTTGTATATCTATTCCTCTTTTATCATTTTGATTTTGTATGTCTTTTAACTGACTATTCATGTTCCGTGATATCCGATGAATCCAGAGTGTTATTTTCTAATGCCAATAATAATTTTAAAGCTGCAATTCTTTGTGTTTTAGGAGATGACATCCTTAACATTTCAATTGCTTTAAGCATAACAGGGTCTGAATCATACCAACGATTTCCTTTTTTTGAAAATTCTTGTGTTAATTGGTAAATTCTTTCTATTACTTCTTGAGCAGCCTGTTCTTGCATAGATATTATAAAATCGGCAGCAGCTGACTTTGTATCATCCGTTTGCAATTTTAACAGCTCAAGAGCTTCTTTTAATATCGGGTCATTATCGTACCAACGTCTATATTCTCCGGACATTTATTTTCCTCTTTTATCTCGTAATAAATTTATTATAGTGTTTTTTGTTTGCTCGTAAACATTTTCGATAGAATTATTTGCATTTATTAACTTAATTCTGTTCGGTTCTTCTTTTTGCAGTTCTAAATAACCGTTTCTGACTCTTCTGTGGAAATCCAATCCTGATGACTCAAGCCTGTCTTTTTCTCTTCCTACTCTTTGTTGAGCAGTTTCGGTTGAAACATCAAAAAGTAAGGTCAAATCAGGTTTTAACGAGTTTACTGCAATATTGTTTAAGTCTTTCAGTAATTGAATATCCTGCTCTCTTCCGTACCCTTGATATGCAACGGTTGAATCTATATATCTGTCGCAAAGGACAACTTTCCCGTCTTGGATGGACGGTTTTATAAAAGTATCAACATGTTGAGCTCTATCGGCAAGGAATAAAAACATTTCACATCTGTCTGCAACCACGCCCTCATAGTGTAAAAGTATATTCCTTATTTTTTGTCCGAGTTCCAAGGCTCCGGGTTCTCTGGTTACAACAACGTCATAGCCCTCTTTTTCAAGAAAGTCCTTAACTAAGTTAAGTTGAGTTGTTTTTCCTGAGCCGTCTGCCCCCTCAAAGGTAATGAAGAGTCCTTTTTCCATTACAGAACGTCCCAACCTGTGTATTTTCTTAATACTTTCGGAACTGTAACAGAACCGTCTTCATTTTGGTAGTTTTCCAAAATAGCTGCGAAAGTTCTGCCTACCGCCAAACCTGAACCGTTTAACGTGTGAACGAAAGCGGGTTTACCTGTTTCTTTGCTTCTGTATCTTATGTTTGCACGTCTTGCTTGGAAATCTCCGAAGTTTGAACAACTTGAAATTTCTTTGTAGTCATTATATGACGGTAACCAAACTTCTAAGTCATAGCATTTTCTTGCAGAAAATCCGATATCACCTGTTGATAAAGCAACTCTTCTGTATGGTAATTCTAATAATTCCAATACTCTTTCAGCGTTTCTTGTTAATTTTTCGTGTTCTTCAACGCTTGTTTCAGGTGTACATAATTTAACAAGTTCAACTTTGTTGAATTGGTGTTGTCTGATTAAACCTCTCGTATCTTTACCTGCCGAACCTGCTTCTCTTCTGAAACAAGGAGTATAAGCCGTCATATATTTAGGTAAATCTTCTTCATTTAAAATTTCATTTGAATATACGTTAGTAACAGGAACTTCTGCTGTCGGAATTAAGTATAAATCTTCATTTTCGCATTTATACATATCTTGAGCAAACTTAGGAAGTTGTCCTGTACCTGTCATAGCTGCAGCATTTACCATTACAGGCGGTAACATTTCTTCGTAGCCGTGTTCTTGAGTATGTGTATCAAGGAAGAAATTGATGATAGCTCTTTCAAGTTGAGCACCTTTTCCTCTGTATAAAGAAAATCTTGATTGTGCAAGTTTAACACCACGTTCAAAATCAACAATATTTTTTTCTACACAAATATCCCAGTGAGCTTTTTGTTCAAAATTAACTTTTCTCGGTTCGGAAAACTTCTTAATAACGACATTGTCTGCGTCAGATAAACCGATAGGTGTTGTTTCATCAGGAATATTAGGAGTTGAAAGAAGTAAATTCTTTTGTTCAACATCTAATTGTTGTTCTTGTTCTTCAAGGGCTTTGATTTCATCAGCCATTTCTTTTACTTGAGCTTGAATCTCATCTGTATCTTTACCTTGTTTTTTCAACATGCCGATTTCTTGGGACATATTTTTTCTTTTTGATCTTAGTTCATCAGCTTGAGTTTGAACTTTTCTTCTTTTAGCATCAATTTCCAAAATACCGTCAATGGACAATTCCGGATTTCTTCTTTTTAATAATTCGTTAACTTTTTCCGGATTTTCTCTAATCATTCTGATATCAAGCATGTTTTTACCTCTATTCTCTTAACATTTGTTATAATGCGAAACTTCGCATATAGCTTTATTTACTTACTTTCCAAACAAAAAACGTATAACCGATTTTTTGTACAAATTTATTTTAGTAAAAAAACAGATAAAATAAAAGATTTTTTGTTATAATTATTACGAGGGTAACAAAGTGGATAAAACATACAAAAAAAGAATTCTATTTGTCGGCATGCCTGATATGGCTATTGTATGTCTGCATAAATTGGTTGAAAAAGGAATTAACATCGTTGGAGTAGTTCCTCCAAGCAGTGATGATTCAACTTATAAATTAATGGTTGATACTGCACAAAAATTAGGACTGGAAGTTATAAGCTATAATTTTAGCCTTAATGAAAAAGGCTTTTTACAAAGAATTAAAAATTTAAAGGCCGATTTGGGCGTAGTTGCTTCTTACGGGAAAAAATTTCCGAAAGAATTACTTCAATTAACAAAGGACGGTTTTATAAATCTTCATCCGTCTAAGTTGCCCGATTATCGTGGCGGAAACCCATACTCCCATATTATTATGAACGGGGAAGAAGAATCTGCCATTACGCTTCATTTTATGGATGAAAATTTTGATACGGGAGATATTATTTCTCAGTATAAATTTTCTGTTGACTTAAATGAAACAATGGGAACTCTTTTTACAAGAACTAATGATATGTGTGCTGCAATGCTTTATGAAGCACTCGATTATTATGAAACACACACATTTCCAAGGCGTCCGCAACCAAAAGAAGGCGACTTCAAAACAGCAGAAGCACTTTCTTTTGAAAAAGGAAATACTTTTATTGATTGGACAAAATCTGCTGAAGAAATTGAGCGTTTTATAAGAGCTTTAAACCCGTTTATCGGTGCAATTACATATTATAAGGGTGTCGTTCTCAGAATTAACTCTGCTTATGTAATTGAAAAACAACATAACCTTAAATCCGGCGAAATTTGTGATATTAATAATTCCCTAAAAGTAGCTTGCGGAAAAGATATTTTGGAAATTGATTCAATTCAATTCGGTCCTTATTTTATTTCTTCCGGTCGAGATTTTGTTGACAGAGTCAATGTTAAAACAGGAGAAATTCTCTCAAATGAATAAACTTCATTTTTTAACGGCAGGATTGCCCCTTTCAACCGAAAATAAAGGGTATAAAAAAGGGCTTGAAATATTAAAAGAAATGAATCTGGACGGGCTTGAAGTAGAGTTTGTTCACGGTGTTCGTATGAATGATGTGAATATTAAACTTGTACAAGACTTTTCGACTCAAGATGATTATAAAGTAACTTGCCATGGACCTTATTATATAAACTTAAATTCTCAAGAGCCTGAAAAAATTGATGCCGGTGTTGAAAGAATACTTGAAACGGCAAGAATGGGTAATAAAATCGGTGCATATAGTATTACTTATCATGCGGCTTTTTATATGAAACAATCTCCTGAGGATGTTTTTAAAACAGTATATAAATCTATGGAAAAAATTTGTTCAACACTTGAAGAAGAAAATAATAATATTTGGGTTCGACCCGAAACAACAGGCAAAGGTACTCAGTGGGGTACGTTAGAAGAGATAGTTGAACTGGCAAAACATTTTAAAAATGTTTTGCCGTGTGTTGATTTTGCACATATTCATGCCAGAAGTAACGGTATTTACAATACTTATGATGAATTTTCAAAAATGCTGGAGTTTATTGGCACGGAACTTGGTGAAAACGCACTAAACAATTTTCACGCACATATTGCAGGAATTGAATACGGGTTAAAAGGTGAAAAAAAACACTTAATTTTGGAAGAAAGTGATATGAACTATAAGGATTTATTAAAAGCATTTAAAGCCTTTGATATAAAGGGTGTTGT
>CAVEOW010000127.1:0-5112 GCA_963617295.1 bacterium
ATATCCCCGTCTAATCTGAACTACTATTTTATTATACTCTAACAGTAAATCTTTTCATTAAAAGTATATTAATTGTTACAGTATTGATATTTTTTTTCTCTACCTTAAAATTATTAATGTAAAGGATATTATTTTTGGCTAACTATTATAATAAAGATTTATATAAGATTTTAGAATTGACTTTTGAAGCTACAAATGAGGAAATAAAAGACTCATTTCGCAGGCTTGCAAGAAAATATCACCCTGATGTTGATTCTTCACCTGATGCGGTTAAAAAATTTAAAGATATAAAAGAAGCTTATGACATTTTAATTAATGAAGATTCAAGGAAAAAATATGATGTTTTAAGGGGTTTTTATAGAGAAAAAATAAAAAAAGACTTTGAAACAACTCAAAGAAGAAATAAATATAAAGAGTATGTAAATAAGGCAAAGGCACACTCTGAACAAGCTGAACCTTTTACAAAATCCATAAATGAAGCTCTTGAAAATTTATTCCACGCAAAGAATGAAACGCCAAAGGATACAAAGCCTCAAATAAAAGGTGATGATATTAATGTTGATATAACAATAAATTGTTTTGAAGCCGTAAACGGTACTAACAGAAAAGTTAACATTTTACACACTCAACCATGCCCGAATTGCGGAGGAAGAAAGTTTATCAACGGTACTCAATGCCCAATGTGTAAAGGAACCGGAATACTTTCTCTTCAAAAGAAAATTAATGTAAAAATTCCAAAAGGAGTTACTCAAAATTCAAAAGTAAGAGTAAAAGGAGAGGGAAACCAAGGTTTAAACGGCGGTAAAAACGGAGATTTATACTTAATTATCCATATTGAAAAAAATAAATATTTTGAATTTGACGGAGCAAATATTCTCTGTAATCTTCCGATTACTCCGTTTGAAGCAGTTTTGGGAACAGAAATCACAATTCCTGTTGCTAATGAAAAATTGAAAGTTAAAATTCCTCCGATGACATCATCAGGACAAAAATTAAAAATTTCCGGAATGGGGCTATATAATAATTCAAAATCAAAAAGAGGCGATGTTATTATAACTGTTCAGATAAAACTGCCTGAAAAACTCTCGGACGAAGAAAAAGAACTGTATAATAAGTTGCTAAGCCTTTCATCCTCTGATATAAGGAAAGATTTACAAAATGGATAACAAGGCAGATATTAAAGAAATTTTTGACTCTATACAGGGAGAAGGCGTTTATATCGGTTATAAACAACTGTTTATAAGGTTTTCAGGTTGCAATTTAAAATGTACATATTGTGATACTGATTTTTCCACAAATTTAAAAGCATATACTCCTCAGGAATTGGCTGACGAGGTTGCTAAATATAAAAATATTCACTTGATAAGTTTAACAGGCGGTGAACCTCTCGTAAATATTCAGTTTTTGAAAGAGTTTTTACCTCTTGTTAACAATAAAATTTATTTGGAAACAAATGGAACTCTATACAACAATCTTGAGGAAATAATTGAATATACAGACATTATTTCAATGGATATAAAGTTAAATTCAACTTCTCAAAACGGTGATTTATTTGATATTCACAAGAAATTTATTGAAGTGGCAAAAGAGAACAAAAAAGAAATTTTTGTGAAGGTTGTTTTTGATGAAAAAATAACGGATGAAGAAATAAATAAAACGGTTGATATCGTTAAACAATTCAATATTCCGTTGATTTTACAGCCAAAATCAGACGGCGAAAAGCTGAATTTACCGACAGAAATTATAAATAAAATTTTTAATTTGTTTAATGAAAAGTATTCAAATGTAAGGCTTATACCACAAGTACATAAATTTTTAAATGTCAGATAAATTTACAACTTTCTTGTATCTGTTATAATAAAGAAAAATAATCGAGTCGGAGAGTTTGATGACAGTTTCAATAGCGATTACAGGTAAAAGCGGAAGCGGTAAAACAACAATAGTAAAAGCATTATGGCGAGTTATAAAGAAAAAACATCCCGATAAAACCATTTTGTTGTTTGATAACGACTTAACTGCCGAACTCGGACACAGTTTTGGCAAGGATATAAGGCAAACTATATACGGTATTCGAAGCGGTAAGCATGAATATAAAACAGGAATACCCGAAAATATGACAAAACAAGAGTATATTGAGTGGGCATTAGAGGATATTCTTGTTCCGCTTGATGATAATACCGATATTATTGTTTCATGGCTTGTAGGTTCTAAAGATTGCCGTTGCCCGATTACAAAACAAATTAACGATGCACTTGTTAAACTCATTTCAAGGTATGATTATGTTATTTTTGATTGCGAGTTTGATTTAAAATATCTTCATCAACTTGTTGATATACCTATAAATGTAACTCTTGTTATCGCTCGTCCGAATGAAGCGTCTGTTCATTTGGCAAAAAGAATTGAAGAGTACAGTGCAAAATATGCAGCAGGTGAACAATTGGGTGTTATTTTAAATAAAGTAAATAAGCAGGAAATTCAGCCCTTGTTGGCTTTATTAAACAAATATGACTTGACGACATTAGGAACTATTCCGAAAGATGATAATTTAAAAGATAACAGAATTTCAAAAGATTCTCAAATTGTAGAAAATGCAATAGAGCAGCTTTATTACAGGTTAAATGTTCCTCAAAATGAGGAGATTGAATGACAATAATTCTTGACGGAAAGTCACTTGCGGATAAAATTACGCAAAACTTAAAAAATGAAGTTTCAAAATTAGATAAAAAACCTAAACTTGCGGTTATTCTTGTTGGGGATAATCCTGCAAGCGAAATCTACGTTAGAAATAAGGAAAAAAGAGCCGTTGAAATAGGCTTTGAGTCCTTAGTTTTGCCGTTGCCTAAAGATATTTCGGAAGAAAATCTGCTTGAGCATATTTATATTTTGAACGAAGACGAAAATATAAATGCGATTTTAATTCAATTACCATTGCCTGAACATATAAATAAGCAAAGAATAATGGAAGCAATTGAACCGATAAAAGATGTTGACGGTTTTACCTCATACAACTTTGGAAGATTGGCACTCGGCTATAAACCGTATTCTTATCCTTGTACACCAAAAGGAATTATAAGGCTTTTAGATGAATATAATATTGAAATTGAAGGTAAAAATGCACTGGTAATAGGTCGCTCCATAATTGTAGGGAAACCTGTATCATTGCTTCTTCAATCAAGAAATGCAACGGTTACAACCGCACACAGTAAAACAAAAAATTTAAAAGAATTGGTTTCAAAAGCTGATATAATTGTTTCTGCGGTAGGTAAGCCAAAATTTATAACCGCTGATTATGTAAAAGAAAATGCAATAATTGTTGATGTCGGAATAAATCGAACTGAAAACGGGCTTTGCGGTGATGTTGATTTTGTAAACGTAAAGGATAAGACATCATTTATTACACCCGTTCCTAAAGGCGTTGGACCTATGACAATTGCAATGCTAATGGAAAATACTTTAGAATTGTACAAAATTCAACAAGAGCTATTTGTTTAACCAATTTTTAAAGAAATTTAAGCCTGCATTAGAACTTTTTTCCGGGTGGAATTGAACAGCTGCAATGTTCTTTTTTTCAACTGCAGCACAAAATTTGCCGTTATAATCCGTGTAAGCACTTATTATGTCTGTATTTTTCGGTTGCACATAGTAAGAATTTACATAATAAAAATAGTCTTCTTTTATAAAAGAATTATTTTCCGTCGGAACAACTTTATTCCATCCGATTTGAGGAATTTTTCCGACTGTAAAGCGTTTTACTTCGCCCTCTAAAATGCCAAGTCCTGATACTCCTTGTGCTTCTTCACTTTTCTCAAAAAGAATTTGAAGCCCGATACATATTCCGAGAAAAGGAATTCCTTTATCGCATGCCTGCCTTATCGCACCGACAAGTCCTTTTTTCTCAAGGTTATTCATTGCTTGTCCAAAATGACCCTGCCCCGGGAAAATTATTCTTTCTGCTTTAATAATTTTATCTTTATCGGATGTAATTTCAAACGGAACCTCAAGAAATGTCAGCATATTAGCGACACTTCTCAAATTTCCCGCTTCATAATCAACAATTACTGTTTTATTCAAAACGGAAACCGTCTTCCTTTAATCTTCTTACAACTTCAACCATTTGGTCTTCGGCTGCTACAATAGACATTCTGAACCAGCCTTCACCGTTTTTACCAAATCCGCTGCCGGGAACCAGTACAACACCTGATTTATTCAATACTGCATCAGTGAATTCTTTTGAAGTTTTGTAGCTTGGCGGAATAGGAAGCCATAAGTAGAATGTAGCTTTGGGCGGTTGAATTTTATCCATATCCCAGCCTAATTCTTTTAAGCCGTCAACAATAATTTTTTGTTTTCTTGCAAATCTTCTGTTTGCTTCAACAATATATTCATCCCCCTCTTTAGAGTTTAAAATATCCGAAGCAGCTTTTTGTATCGGTTTATAAATACCTGTATCAATAGTTGATTTTAATTTTCCAAGAATTGTAACTGCGTCTTTATTACCGCAAACCCAACCTACTCTCCAGCCTGTCATAGAGTATGGTTTTGAAAAACTGTAAAACTCAACTGCAACATCTTTTGCATTTTCGATTTCAAATACGCTGACTCCTTTTGGCGCTCCCTCAAAGGTTAAATCAATGTATGCAGCGTCAGAAATTAACAAAATATGGTGTTTTCGACAAAAATCAACTGCTTTTTGCATATATTCTTTTGTTGCAATAGCACCTAACGGGTTATTCGGGTAGTTTATAACCAATGCCTTTACTTTTTTCATTGAATAACCGTCTTTTTCAAGTTGTTTTGCGGTTTCCTCCAAGTCAGGCATGTAATTATTTTCTTGTGTTAAAGGAATACCATAACCTAACCCGCCTGAAACTTTTACCATTTCTTTATATGAAGCATACCCCGGGTCAGGAATTAAAATAATATCTTTGTTTTTTACATCAGTTGTAGGGTTAATTAACGCCCTGATTAAATTTGCAATTCCTTCTTTAGAACCAATCAAAGCACAAATTTCTGATTTTGTATCAAAATCAACACCGGTACGTTTTTTCATATTTACTGCAATTGAATTCAATAAATAAGATTCCCCTTTTACAAGGGTATAAGTGTGCATTC
>CAVEOW010000128.1:0-5109 GCA_963617295.1 bacterium
GTTGAACCCGGGTCGCCTTGTCTTGCAGCACGACCCCTTAACTGGTTATCAATACGTCTTGATTCGTGTCTTTCTGTTCCGATAACGTGTAAACCGCCTGCTTCAACAACCTTTGCGTGTTCTTCTTCCGTAATTTTCTTTGTATTTGCAAGAATTTCATTTTTAATTTCTTCATAGTTCGGAGTATTTTCAAGAGTAATTCCTCTTGAAACAAGTTCATCTTTTGCCATATATTCACTGTTACCGCCAAGAAGAATATCGGTACCTCTACCTGCCATATTTGTTGCAATTGTAACTGCACCGTATCTGCCTGCTTGTGCGATAATATATGCTTCTTTTTCGTGATGTTTCGCATTCAAGATGTTATGTTTAATCCCTTTTAGTTTCAATAACTCGGAAACCAACTCTGATTTTTCAATACTTATCGTACCTACAAGAACAGGGCGACCCAGTTCATGCATTTTTATAATTTCATCAACAACAGCCTTAAACTTGTATTTTTCTGTTTTATAAATAACATCAGGCATGTCAATTCTGATATCAGTTTTGTTAGTAGGTATTTGAGTAACTTCAAGATTATATATTTTACCGAATTCAGCTTCTTCTGTCATAGCAGTACCCGTCATACCTGCTAATTTAGGATAAAGTCTGAACAAGTTTTGGAAAGTGATACTTGCTAATGTTTGAGTTTCATCTTGAATTTCAACTCCCTCTTTAGCTTCAACTGCCTGATGAAGTCCTTCTGACCAACGGCGTCCTTCCATTAAACGACCTGTAAACTCATCTACAATCATTATTTCACCGTTTTTAATTACATAATCAACATTAAGCTGGAATAATTCTTTCGCTTTTAATGCTTGTAATAAGTGGTGGGCATATTGGTTATTAATATCGAATAAATCAGGAATACCTAATATTTCTTGAGCCTTATCAATACCCTCTTCCGTAAGAATAACGTTTTTATTCTTTTCATCGACCTCATAGTGTTTAACTTTCTCAAGTTGAGGAGCAACTGCTGCCATTGTTCTGTATAAATCGGCAGATTTATCAAGACGTCCGCTGATAATCAAAGGCGTTCTTGCTTCATCTATTAAGATACTGTCAACTTCATCGATAATTGCATAATTATAAGGACGTTGAACCCTTTGTTCAACAGAAGTTGCCATATTATCTCTTAAATAGTCAAACCCGAATTCATTGTTTGTACCGTATGTAATATCACATGCGTATGCTTCTTTTTTTAAGTGAAAACTTTCATAATTATTCATGTTAGATAGAATTACACCGACTGAAAGACCTAAGAATTTGTAAATTTTACCCATCCAATCGCTATCTCTTTGTGCTAAGTAATCATTTACGGTAACAACGTGAACACCCTTTCCCGTTAATGCATTTAAGTAGGCAGGAAGTGTTGCTACCAAAGTTTTACCTTCACCTGTTCTCATTTCTGCAATATGACCTTCATGCAAGAAAATACCGCCAAGAAGCTGGACATCAAAATGTCGCATATTTAAAACTCTTTTACCCGCTTCACGAACAGTAGCAAATGCCTCGGGCAAAATGTTATCAAGTGCTTGTTTTTCAAGCTCTCTATCTTTTTTAATATCGTCAGAAGTAGAACGTTTTGCCAAAATTTCTTTAAATTCAACTGTTTTATGCTTTAATTCTTCATCAGTTAATTTTGCAAATTCAGGCTCTAATTTATTAATATGATCCACTATAGGCAACATTTTCTTAACTTTATTACTGTTTGGATCCCCAAATATTTTGAGAAGTACATCTAACATCCCATTTATCTCCACTAATCTACATAATGTCTATATTTTATCATGTAAATATTTTTTTGAAATTAACTTTACTTATTTATTTGTTCATTTTGTTTAAAATAAATGTAAAATTATTGTTACAAAATTAATCTTTTTAGCAAATATTTGATTTTCGGACATTAAATGTAGTAGAATAGTTTTATTGAAAGAAGGTAAAAGCATGAGTATTTCTGCAATAAATTGTGTACCAATTAAACCGAAAGCAAGTTTTGCCGGTTCAGAAGGTGCAAAAGAAAAACATGTTGATTATGATGAAGTTATTAGACTTACCGATAAAGCATACGATCAAGTTTCCAAAGATAACTATGTGTCATCAAAAAGCATAAAAAAACCCATAGCAATAGCTTCATCTTTAGCTTTAGCTGCTCTGATTTCTTACGTTGGCGGTGCCAAAATAGCAACTTTAACATCGAAAGTTTTTCCAAAAACTCCTGAAAAAGTAGTTTCAGGTTTAGATAAAGTAATGACTAAAATGCCTGAAACAGCTGAACATTTAAAATCAGCTACAGGCAAGTTTGCTAAAGGAAAAGCTGTTGCAGGCACTCTTTTAAATAAATTTACAAGCATTGCAAAAAAAGGTTACGACAAAATTGGTGGCGGTCTTGAAGCAGGTGCTGCTAAAAATCAAAAAGTATTTGAAAATATTTTCGGTATAGCTACAACAGCAAGTTTATTACCCGGATTACTTTCTAAAGATGCAAATGATGATGGGGTATCCGACATTTTACAAAAAGGACAAAATGCATATACCGGTGCAAAAACAAATGTTAATGATGCAGTTACTAACTTATCACTGGTTGGTGAACTTGTTGATATATTAACATAACAAATTATTTATATTTATAACAATCTAAAAAGCGAGCCAATCAGGCTCGTTTTTTATTAATTAATTGTTAACAACTTGCCCTTAGCCGAAATATAAGTTTCAATATTTAATATGAACAATGATTTTAATGATAAAGTAGTTAATTTTGTAAAGAGAACTTCTTCAGATAACAAAGGAGCAAAACAACCGTCCTTTAAAGGTTTTCCTTATATTAAAATTATAAAAGACGAAAACGGTAACTTTTTTAAAGAAGATACTTTAATTAATTATGCTCAAAAATGTTTTTATATAGTTACGGTTGTTCGTAAAAGCGGTATTGGTTGTGCTTTATATAAATATAAAGTACCTTATGACTCACTTCTAAAATTTTTAAATCAGTTCAGAATTAATTCTTCCTATGGAAGAGTCATTGATATAGAAAGATATGTGCCGGAAGATTTAGCTTAAATGTCAAACAAATTACCGTTAGATATACAATGTTGCTTATATAACATAAAAAAACCTTACCAATATATCGGGGATGAATACCTGTCATATAATAAAGATTTTGATAGTGCAAAAGCTAAAATAGCACTAATGTTCCCCGATAAATATGAAATTGCAATAAGCAACTTAGGACAAAAGGTATTGTATGACTTTGTTAACGCTGATGAAAGATTTATGGCGGACAGGGTTTATGCTCCCGATATTGATTTAAGAAATATATTAAAAAGAGAAAATAAACCTCTTTATTGTTTGGAATCTAAAAAACCGGTCAAAGATTTCGATATTATCGGGATTTCTCTTCAATATGAACTGGCATATCCTACCGTACTTGAAATGCTTAATTTATCGGAAATTTCTGTATTAAGAGAAGAAAGAGAAGAAAATGACCCGATTGTAATGGCAGGCGGGCCAAGCTGCTTTAATCCTAAGCCAATGGAGAAATTTATTGATTTATTCATGATTGGGGACGGGGAAGAGCTGATTATCGAAGTATTAGAAACATATAAAAAGCTTAAAGATGAGGGTCTTTCAAGACATGAAATAATATTAAAATTAGCTCAAATTGAGGGTGTTTATTGTTCTGAATTACAAAACAAAACAAAAAAAAGAGTTTTTGATATTTCTAAATCAGCAAGACCGCCAAAAGCACCTGTCCCATACTCCTCCGGCGTTCACGACAGAACAATTATCGAAATAAGAAGAGGTTGCGGAAGAATGTGCCGTTTTTGCCAAGCAGGGCACGTTACACTTCCTATTAGAGAAAGAAAAGCCGAAGATGTTATTTCAATGGTTAAAGAATCGGTTGTAGAAACAGGGTATGACGAATATTCGCTTCTTTCTTTATCTTCAAACGATTATACAAATATAGAAAGTGTTATTGAATGTTTATCAGACTCATTAAATGAGAAAAAAATATCGGTATCACTCCCTAGCCAAAGAATAGACAGGTACAGCCAAAAACTGGCACAACTTGTCAGAGGGGTAAGAAACACTACAGTTACACTTGCACCCGAGGCAGGAAGTCAACGTTTAAGAAATGTTATAAATAAGAATTTAACGGAAGAACAAATAGTTGATACTATTTTAAATTGCTATAAAAACGGTTTTTCAGGTATAAAATTGTACTTTATGATAGGATTACCAACAGAAACCTATGAAGATTTAGATGAAATGGCTGAGTTATTCAAAAAAATCAAGTGGAGAGCTAAAGAGCTGAAAACTGAAAATAATTTAAAAGATAATCTTAATTTAACATGTACGCTTTCAATTTTTGTGCCGAAGCCGTTTACTCCGTTTCAATGGTGCGGTCAATTTTCATCTGATGAAATTAGGGAAAGAATAAATTACTTACTTGATAAAGTTAAACCGATTAAAGGTGTAAAAATAAACTACCATAACGGTTTTACTTCAAAATTGGAATGTGCAATCTCTAGAGGAGATGAAAAGTACGGTGAATTTTTCTTAAAACTCTTTGAAAAAGGTGCATATTTAACAACTTGGGATGAAAATGCAGATAAATATCTATGGCTTGATTGTGCAAAAGAATGCGGCATCGATTTTAATGATGACGCACAAAGACAATATTCCGTGGATGAAAATTTACCTTGGGATGTAATTGATATTGGGCTTGATAAGTCTTGGCTTATAGAACAGTATAATAACGCATTACAAAACAAAAATATAACTCCTTGTGAGTTTGGCTGCGTTAATTGCGGGGTCTGCAAAAATTTAAAAACTCATAAAATTACGGATAAACCGTTTACTTATGAAATAAAAAAACAAAACGAAACCCACGAAAACAATATTTATAAATACAGATTAAAAATTCAAAAATTAAACGAGATGAAATATATTTCCCACTTAGATTGGCAAAACACAATAACAAAAATGCTTTTCCGCTCACAATTAAAATTGAATTTTTCTCAAGGTTTTAACCCTACACCAAAATTTTCATTAGGGGTTGCACTGCCA
>CAVEOW010000129.1:0-5103 GCA_963617295.1 bacterium
AAGTAACTGTATTGTTGCTTCGCCTTTTTTTATTTTATAAAATGTGCGATTTTAGTCATCGCAACAACAATCTTCGGTTTGAATATGAGTTTCCGAATCAAGTTTAATTGTGTCAAAATTAAGTTTTTGCCATTTTGCAAATCCGCCACGCAATACTTCTGCAGGGTAGTGTTTTTCAATTAAATCAAGAGCTACTTTATATGCTCTTGGGCAATTATCGTTATATGTATATACAAGAGTGATTTTGTCTTTTTCTAACATATCAATATGGTTTTGTGCATCTTTAAACGGAATATGAACTGCATAAGGAATGTGGCTTTCTATATAGTCATCATACTCACGTACATCAACAATATTAATGGAATTTGTTTCTTCTTTTATTATTTTATCAAGGCAATATGCTCCCATTGTATATGATAAAATGTCTTCAAAGAATTTTTTTGCTCTGGGTAAATCTTTTGTAATTTCTCGGTTAAAAAGCATAGTTATCTCCTTTCGTTTAAACAGACAGGATTAATTTATTACAAAATTTAATATGTGATATTCCCCGAAAAGATATGAATAGTCGAATATTTTCACAAATGTAAAGATATATAATTTTTTGTTGACAGAAAATATAAAAGAAAAGATAATACTAAAAACAAGGTGAAAAGCATGAAATACAGTTCAAATGAAAAATTTAATATAAAGTAAAGGGAAAAACGTTTCGTTTTTCCTTTTTTTTGAAATTTTTTAGGTTGAACAAAAATAATATTAGTAAAACAGAGTAAAGAATGATTAACAGCAAAACAAAAAAGATACATAGTGCCGAAGTTATTAAAATTGAGGAAGTTGCAAAAAATTCTTATTTATTGGAATTGAAACCTCAAAGCCGAATAACGGTAAACGCAGGTCAATTTATTTCAATATATTGCGAGGGCTTGACGTTAAGAAGACCATTCAGTGTATTCTCCAATAATAATGGCAATATCGGAATTTTATTTAAGGAGAGAGGGAAAGGCACTCAATACATGAAGTCCTTAAAAGTCGGAGATATTGTTAATTTAATGGGAGCTTTAGGGAACGGTTTCAAAATCAAAAATAAAAAATCTTTATTAATAGGGGCAGGCATCGGCGTTGCCCCTATTTCTTATCTAAAATCAAAACTTACGGAGTGTAATATCCAAAATATTTTTATTTCAGGATATAAAAATATTGAGGAAATTCCTTCTTGTGTTCAATCTGATTATATTTGTACCGATGACGGAAGTTTTGGTGAAAAGGGAAATGTTTTAACGGTTTGCAAAAGTTTAATAAAAGAGTACCAACCTGATGTAATATACGCTTGCGGTCCTAAGGTTGTTTTAAAAGCGATTGCAGAGCTTGGCAAAAAATACGGAATTGAAACGCAGGTTGCAATGGAAAAAGTTATGGCGTGCGGAATTGGGGTATGCCGAGGATGTGTAATAGATATTATAAAGGACGGCAGAGTCCAAAATGCCGGCGTATGCAAGGACGGACCTGTTTTTTACGGAGAAGATATTGTATGGTAGCAGAGAATTTACTTAAAACAAATTTAAACGGATATATCTTGAAAAATCCCATTCTTACGGCGTCAGGAACTTACGGTTATGCTGACGAGTATGAAGATTATGTTGATGTTTCAAATTTGGGCGGGGTTGTTACAAAGGCAATATCTCTTTCTCCGAGAGAGGGTAATAAACATTTACGTATAGCTGAAACGGAAGCAGGCATGATAAATTCAATCGGGCTTGAAAATATAGGTATTGACAGGTTTATAAATGAGAAATTACCGATATTAAAAGAAAAAAACATAAATTTTATTGTTAATGTTGCAGGTTCAATCATTGAAGAGTATGTTGAAGTTGCCAAAAAGTGTGAAAGTAATAAGGTCGGTGCTATTGAATTAAATGTTTCGTGTCCGAATGTTAAATCAGGATGTTTAGAGTTCGGAACTGATGAAAAAAGTTTATATGACTTGGTTTCTATGGTACGAAACGTTTATAACGGTTTTTTAATTGTTAAATTAACTCCTAATGTAACCTCTGTTGAAAAACTTGGAATTGCAGCAGAAAAAGCAGGAGCAAATGCAATCAGTGCAATAAATACATTGAAAGGTACATCAATTAAATTAGATTTCCTAAACGGGAAATTTACAAAAACTATTGTTCAGGGCGGATATTCGGGAGTCGGCGTTAAGCCTGTAGCGTTAAATGTTGTAAGAAGATTATCTTCTGCCGTGAATATCCCGATAATAGGGCTTGGCGGAATTGAAAAACTTGAAGATATTTTGGAATTTTTCTCGGTTGGAGCAGAAGCCGTTCAAATCGGAACTGCTAATTTCAAATATCCCGATATAACGGAACGGCTTGTAATTGAACTTGGTGAATTTATGAAAAAATACAAGTTCACAAGTTTAGATGAATTAAAGAAAGAATTGAGGGCATAATGAAAAACGAAGTTTTAGAATTACTTGAAAAAGCAGAGGGGGTATTGCATGGGCATTTTTGTCTGACATCAGGGTTGCATTCTGATATTTATTTTCAGTGTGCAAAATTATATCAATATCCCGATATTACGGAGGCTTTAGGTAAAAAGTTAGCAGAAAAACTTGCGGATGTAGAGTTTGACACTATTGTAGCACCTGCAATAGGAGCGGTAATAATCGGTTATGAAACAGCTAAACAAGCTAAAAAACGCAACTTGTTTGTAGAACGAAAAGACGGAGTTATGCAACTTCGCAGGGGATATAACTTAAAGAAAGGTGAGAGGGTTGTAATTATTGAAGATGTAATAACAACTGCAAGAACAATAAGAGAAACGGAAGCTGCAATAAAAGATTTCGGATGTGATATAGTTGCAGTCGGGTGTATTGTAGATAGAACAAAAGGTTTAACCGAATACAATATCAAATCTTTATTGCAAATTGACCCTGTTACTTATGAACCTGAAAATTGCCCGCTTTGCGAGAAAGGAATTCCTCTTGTAAAACCGGGAAGCAGAGAAGAAAAGGTAAAAGCATAATGAAGCATTTAATTGATATTGAAAGTATCTCAAAAGAGGATATTCTAAACATTATTGAATGTGCAAGACAATTCAAAAACTCAGAAAAAAAATCTGATGTTGAAAAGAAAACGCTTGCATTAATGTTCTATGAAAATTCAACAAGAACTAAATGCAGTTTTGAAATTGCAGGGCAAAAACTCGGAATGAATATTATTAATTTTGATGAAAGCCATTCTTCTCTTTCCAAGGGTGAGAGTTTAAAAGATACAATTGAAAACTTATATTTCCTCGGTGTTAATGCTGTTGTAATAAGGCATTCACTATCAGGAATAATAAATAATGTTTTAAGATTGGTAAAATATCCGATGTGTTTTATAAATGGCGGAGATGGAACGCACGCTCATCCGTCGCAGGCTTTGCTGGATTTTTATACTATGCTTGAAAAAACCGGGAGTGTCGAGAACAAAAAAATAGCAATAGTCGGAGATATTGCTCATAGCAGAGTTGCAAAATCAAATATAGCCTTGCTTAAAAAATTCGGTGCGGATATTCATTTGTGTACTCCGTCTTACTTACAATTAGAGGACTTAACTGCTTTTGATGTTAAGTATCATAATGACATAAAATCGGCAGTTGACGGGACAAATATAGTAATGGCATTAAGAGTTCAAAATGAAAGGCACGAAAAAGAATGCTACCCTGATTCGCTTGAGTATAAAAGATTATATGAAACAGATACGGAGCTTTTAAGAAAATATGCTGCCGAAGATGTAATACTTATGCACCCCGGACCTGCGAACAGAAATATAGAAGTATCGTCGGAAATATTAGATAATACGCTGGGTAAAACAATTCTTGAACAAGCTGAAAACGGTGTATATGTAAGAATGGCGATATTAAATACACTTTTAAAGGAGAATAAATAATGCTTCTTAAAAATGCAAAAATAGTAAACCCGAAAACCAATTTCAATGAGGTATCGGATTTACGTATTGAAAACGGGATTATTACGGAGATAAGCAAAAATATAACTCCGAAAGATAATGAGAAATTAATTAATTTAACAGGTAAAACAATTACTCCGGGGCTGATAGATATTCACTGTCACTTGCGAGAACCGGGGTTTAATGCAAAAGAAACAATAAAAACAGGAATTTTATCTGCAATAAACGGCGGTTATACCGCAATTTGCCCTATGGCAAATACAAATCCCGTTACTGATAACATAACAACTCTGATTTATATAATAAGCAGAGCAAAGGACGTCAGTGAAATCGGATTTTATCCGATATGTGCCGTAACAAAAGGTTTGAGCGGTGAAAAAATTACAAATATATCAGAGTTAAAAGACAATGGTGCAATTGCGTTTTCTGATGACGGAAAACCGATTGAAAATATGCACTTATTAAGAGAAGCTCTTAAATATGTAAATTCACATGATTCCTTAATAATTTCACACTCGGAAGATTCTTCACTGGCAAGGTTTGGAGTAATAAATGAAGGAAGAGTAAGTACAAAGTTAGGATTAAAAGGTATTCCGTCAATAGCAGAATCTTCTGCAATAGCAAGAGAACTCGAGATTGTAAGAAATACAAACGGAAAGTATCATTTTGCACACATATCAACAAAACGTTCGGTTGAATTAATAAGACAAGCAAAAAATGACGGGTTAAATGTTACTTGTGAAACGACTCCTCATTATTTCAGCCTGACAGAAGATGATATGATTGACTATGACGCAAAATATAAAGTTAATCCGCCATTAAGAACAAAAGAAGATAAAGAAGCTATTATTGAGGGTTTAAAAGACGGAACAATTGATGTTATTGCAACCGACCACGCACCGCATACGGTTCATGAAAAAATGTTACCTATTCAAAATGCCCCTATGGGTATAGCAGGATTTGAAACTGCACTTGGGGTAACGCTTACGTATTTAGTGCATTCAGGACGATTAACTTTTATGGAAGCAATAAAAAAATTGACTTCATCTCCTGCAGACATTCTCAAAATCAAAAATCAAGGTACAATAGAAGTAGGAAAAAATGCAAACTTAACCGTGATTGATGAAAATAAAGAATGGGAAGTTGACGCATC
>CAVEOW010000130.1:0-5047 GCA_963617295.1 bacterium
GTCTTATGCCATACCATAAATTGAAAAGTATCAAATTCTGGATCAAATGCTTCATGCCATTTACCAATTTGGTTATATGTAGTAAATACAAAAATATTTCCTTTAGGTTTAATTATCCTCTTGAAATTGGCTAACAAATCTCGTGGTTTAATTTCAGTTTTATCCCAGTCTGCTAAATCATTATTGAGCGCAGAACGACCGGGCAAATCAATATTTCCAGTAGAATATTTTGCAATATTATATGGCGGATCTGTCAATATTAAATCAACAGATTTGTTCGGGATATCATCTAATAGTTTAAAACAGTCACCATATCTTAAGTCGTAAGTCATTCTTATCTCCTTTCTTTTATCATACATTAAAATTTTTGCATTGTCCTTTTATTTATATTTTATCAATATACAAACAGAACAGGCATAATGATTGAAGTTCCATTGCAGGTCAAAATAAAAATCAGATTTATCTTTATTTTTTATTTTGAAATAAGTTTTTGCTAACTCAACTTGTTTATAACTTTCAAATACTCATTTAATCTCTCTAGCAAAGCGAATTTTAAATTCAGGTAAAGTTAATTCTAATGTTTCTCGGGTTCTTTTATTTTTCAAAATCATCTTTAAACCCTCTGATATTATCAAGTTCAATATTATATTGCTTGTTCGTTTTGTCAACACAAGTGACAAAATCTACTGTTTTTCGGCATGTTTGTTTTCCCATAAACAAATCAGCAAACCAATTTCCTCCGTTTTTAAATTCAAAATTTTTGTTCCATATAACATATAATCTTTATCACCCATATTATGCTCCTTTCAGCTATTAACATTAATCGATTACAACAAAGATTAAATCAAGCAAATGTGTTGCTATGTAAAAATTTGAATGCTTTTTCCATCTTTCAAGCTAATGTGTTTCCTGATATAAAGGGAGATTTATGAATGAAGTTAGCGGATATAACATTAGCGAAAAAGAATTTAATCAAATAAGTACGTGAGCAGAAGATATCTATAACATTGCCGTAGTAGTTGATTACTTTGTTTGTAATCAGCCGGAGATAGAAGAATGTTACAATCTTGCACCGATTATAAGAAATTTACGAAATAATGCCGATTTATTAAATGTATTTTTTATTGATAAAAAAATGTAAAAATTAATATGTATTAAAACAATGTTTTAAATTGTAATTAAGATTTTTTAAAAATAAATGATTTATATTCATAATGGTAAAGTTCACAAATGGTATTTTTATACTATAATGAAAAAATAGAATAATAAAAGGAGCTTAAAAATGTATTATGCTGATGCAGATTTTAAAAATGGATCGAGATTTATGTTTTTTATTAAAAATATTAGTGATACTGATATTGCAAAAACAACTTCTTCTAGCGAAACCTTGTATATGATTTGTGTCTTTACAAGAGGGTATACCGCAGGAGAGTTTTGTACATTTTCAATCCAAGATGAATTTATGAGTGGTAGATTCTGCGAAAAACTCAGATTATCTAATAGTGATGCAGATGAACTACAAACATGGATAGAAAATTATAAAGATGAAATAATAGCAAAAGCATAAATATTCATTTTTCCATACCTAAAATTTTTCTTTTAATTTGCAGAACGATATCAGGAGATAGACAGCCTGTTGGCTTTTGTTTTTGAGTTTGTTCTGCCTGCAAAGAGTCAATATATTGTTTTGAAAGCGGAATCTCTTTTAGGATATTAATTAGTGAATATATTTTCGGGGGGATCAATATCTGTTGATATTTTTTGCATAATTTTTCTTGCAAAATCAAGTAGTTCTTCACTAAATTGGTATTTTGTATGTTTAACCTTAAACCTCTTTTTATCCCAATTATATTTCTTCTTCCAATAAAATAATGTCCTGCGTGAAAGATCAAGTTTTGTACCAATCACATCAAACGGTTGTTTTTCATAAACGTACAAATGTTCTGCTTGTTTTAATTTACCTAATTTTGTCATTTTTACATCTCAAAAATTATTCTGTCTACAGTAAAATTAGTTTTGTCGGATAATCTTCGTACCTGAAAATTACAAGTCCTATTAATTATTCCGAGATTTTGAAAATATTTAATCATCTGGTTTAGAAGAGCCAATGTATTTTTCAAAACTTTTGGTGGTAAATTTCTACCTTTGCAAAAATAATAAAATCTTTGAATATCTTCGCAAGTAATATCATTTAAGTTTTTCTTTTTGAAAAATGGGAAAATGTGATATTTTAACATTCGGCGATATTTTCTGTAAGTATTATGCTTACAATTATTTTTGACATAATTTTCTAAAAAGTATTCGATTGCCACATCAATGGTAATAACCCGATAATTTGTTGTTTGTTTTGTGCAAATGATAAATTTTTGCTTTGGTTTCTCTTTCTGATATTTATACATTCCATGTTCAAACACTATTTTATTACTGTTCAAAAGATGTTCAAGTTCTGTTTTACAATCACACTCAGCAATCATATTAATTTCATCAAGGGTGAATTCTTTTAAATGTTTGGCAAGTTTTTCTATGTTCAAATTATATCCTCCACTATTTCTTTAGTTATCTCGGTCAAATTATTATCTTTAGCAACAATTTCAAGTTGATTAATCAGTTGCACTATTTGTCTGAACCTGTTGTATTTCTTATGTATAAATTCAATAGCATCAATATTTACTTGGACTCCTGAGAGTTGTTCAAATATTTGTTTTAAGTCATTAACGCTAAAAGTTTCAAATTTAACTATTTCAGAAAACCTATCAAAAAGATGTTTATATCGTTCCAACTTTTTATGTGCCAATCCCATTCCAACAAAAATAATTGGACAATCCGTTTCATCGTGAATATCTCTCAAAATTTCTATTGTCTTCAAGTTATTCATCAAGTAATCTATTTCATCAACTATAATAAGTTGAGGTTTTTGTTTTAATTTTTGAACAATCAAATTGAAATTATCTGATGTCAAATATCTTGGAATTTCATCCATTTCTTTTACGATTTCTTCTAACAACCATCGTCCTGTCATTAAATTTGTTGCCCTCAAATATATCGCATCATATTTACAAGCCAACCATAATGCCGTTTGAGATTTTCCAAGTCCTGGTTCACCATAGATGAGTCCCATTTTAGGTATATTCTTTGGTTTGTTTAAAAGATTTTCAACAAGTCCAATAAAGTTTTTTACGTTAGCTGTTTTAACAAAAAATCTATTCATAAAGTAACTTATACTCCTTTGTTTGTTTAAAGTCCTCTATCCATTTATCATTAGGATTATTTTTGATTAAATACTCATATTTTTCTGAATTATTTTTGAATATTTTTTGAACACCTTTTGAACGTTCTTTGAACTCTTTTTGAACAGGGTTTGAATTATCTTCAATCATTTTGGTTTCTAAATGCTTAACTTCGTCATTAGATAAATATTCTTTAACTGCATTTATCGTTTTCTTATGCAATTTTCGTTGTTTTACAATTTTTTGTTTGTAATCCTCAAAATCCGTAATTGTACCTAATAATTTTGCCATTGGGTGTGTTTCGGTTACACGTTCTGCTGTACATAAATATTCACCTTTTGTCGTATAAACTTTTATACTTGTCAAATCAAAAAGATTGTATTTAATTAGAACTTTACTTTTGAACCCATAAAGTCGTTCATCAAAATAATCACAGTTTAAAAATTTTATACCGTTTCTTTGAATTGTTTTAACTTCAGTTGCAAGCATTAAATCATCTAGTAAATTAATATCTACATTTTGTCGTTTTCTTTCTTCTAAAACTTCTGCTATCGTTTTATTAGGTTCATTAGGACAAAGTTGAGAGTTTTTGAAATTCAACCACATATCTATCATTTTTATTGTTTCTTCTAAAGTTGGAATGTAATCATTATGCAATGTTTTGTGCAACTTTTCATTTCTCATTAGATAGGCGGGTTTATTGTCTATACTTGAGCCGACATAACTCGGTAATAATTTTTCAAACCCTTCCTGAAATTCTTTAAAAAATCTTTCAATAACTTTTGCTCTAGCGTTATATGGTCTTGCAAAAACAGTTTCTATACCCAACTTTGCATAAAGTCCATTAAAACCTAATTCCGTAAAGCCTTTATCATCAGTAAAATATTTAGCTCTAAATGCTCTACCATTATCTTGATAAACTATTTTAGGTATCATATCTAGGTTTATTATTGAATTTCTTAAAGCACTTGCAATACATTGGGTATTTTCTTCTAACATAATTTCATAACCAACTAATGCTGTAGATTTCCAATCTAAAAATCCTACTAATGTTGCTCTGGTAGGTTTACCCGTAAAAGGATTAATTACATTGAATGCCAATTTATGACCGTCAGCTACAAGAATATCACCGACTTCTAACAAACTTGCGTCACGTTTTATATATGGTTCAACCTTATCTGACAGAGCTTTTTCTCCATCTCTTGTTAAAACCCATTTGTCATAATTATTCTTTTTGAACCAATTTGCATATTTTCTAAAAGTAATATCTGCTGGAATATATGATTGTCCTTGTTGTTGAAGTTTGTATTTTGTAAGTGCTATGGCTTTACCTATGCAAAGCCTATTTGGGTGGAGTAATAGTCCCATAAAAATTTTAATTTCTTCATCTGTCAAACACGTTCTGTATTCATCTACTTTTGCATATCTATATTGAGGGATAAGTTTAGTATAATCTTCAGTTCCGTTAAGTGTATTCTTCCAACGGTGAAGCGTACCACGAGATATTTTCCCTAAAACATCAAAGAGGTGAGAATTACTTGTATTGTGCAGATTTACAAAATCGTAATCTGCTTGAAGTTTATTATCTGATTTTCTTCGAAATTCTTTCCATTGATTAAGCAAATCCAATCTTGCTAAAGCTATTTTCTTCGATTTTTCTGGTGTGAATTCGACCATGTTTTATTCCTTTTTTACACAGTCATTCATCACTCGTACTGTATAAATAGTAAAGTTTAATTTATCAAAAGTTAACAGAAAAGATTGAGGTGAGTTCAAGAAGCAATCGCAACACTAAAATATTGAAGTTTTTGTTTGGGTGT
>CAVEOW010000131.1:0-2286 GCA_963617295.1 bacterium
GATATATCCAAAGGATATAGAGTTGAATATTAAACTCTATATCCTTTGGATATATCTGTCGTTAAAAATTTAGGTTTTTAATAAGTTATTTTTAATATACAATTTAATTAATTACTGAGGATTATTATGTTTGAAAAATTAAAGTCATTATTTAAAAGTGAAAAACAAGAAGAAAAAAAGACTTATAAATATGTCAGTTGTGAATATGTTCAACACGGATTTAATGTTGACTATGAAGATATAAAAATGTGCTGTTTTAATTGCCATGAAGGTGGCGGCAGGCAAATTTTAATTGATAATTACAAAGGTGAAATGATTGATTGGAATAAGTTCTTTAAAGAAAAACGCAAAATGAGAGAACTTAATAAACAGGGGATTATTTTAGACCGTTGTAAAGGTTGTATCTTTTTAAAAGAACGTGAATGGGATGACGAAGATTACATAAATTATATGGTTTTCAACCACTGGACACAATGTAACTGCAAGTGTAAGTACTGTTTCACAAATGAACAATCCGATTTTTTCAATACAAGAAAAAATTATAATATGTATCCGGTAATAAAAAAGCTTGTGGATATGGGAAAAGTCAGAGGGGGCGGAGAAATCGGCTTCGGTGGGGGAGAACCTGCTTTGTTGCCTGAATTTGAACCTATGGTACACATGCTGCTTGATGCAGGTTGCGACAATATAAGAGTTCACTCGTCTGGAGTTAAGTATTCACCTGCCATTGAAAGAGGTGTTGCAGAGGGAAAACTTATTGTTGTTGTTTCTGTTGACTCGGGAACCCCTGAAACGTATGAAAATATAAAGAGAGTTAAGCACTTTGATAAGGTATGGGAAAATCTTACAAAATATGCACAAGCTCAAACCGAAAACAAGTATAAAGTAAAAACAAAATATATTATTTACCCACCGTACAACGACAACAAAGAAGAGGTTGATAAATTCTTTGATTTAACGGTTAAAGCAGGCATAAAAAGCGTTGTTTTGGATGTAGAAGGCGGTTGGTACGAACATAATAAGTATAAAGTTCCTGATTATTTGTATGAACTTTTAGAATATGCCGAAAACAAAACAAAAGAACTTGATATGAAATTTGTAGAGTTCTATGACCGTGCAAATCACATGAATATGCACAAAGAAGAATACTTAAAGTTAAGAGAAAATGCCGATAACCAATAATATTGCTATTGATAAATTTAATAAATACAAACATTATTTTACGGATTTGTTTGTACTTTCTTTTCCGCTGTTAGTCGGACAATTAGGTCAAATGCTAATTGGTGCAACTGACGTAATTGTCGTAGCAAAGTACAATATAAATTCTTTGGCAGCAGTAAGTATTGCAAATGCTTTACTTTTTACAATATTTATTTTCGGGCTCGGAATATTAGATGCAATTTCAATTGTTCTATCTAATATGAGAGGAAAAAAGCAACGTGTTAAAAAATTGTTGTTTTCGTCATTAATTTTTGCATTTATATTAGCTGTTTTGTTTACGTTGATTTGTTATTCAACAACATTTTTTATAGATAAAATGGGTTTTGAACAAAGTCTTATTCCTCATATAAAGGAATATATTGAAATTGTTTCCTTCTCAATTTTTGGAATGTATATTTTTCAGGGTATAAAAGGATTTTTACTTGCTTATGAGATTGTAAATTTCCCTAATTTTATATTGCTGGGGGCAGTATTAGTTAACCTTGTTGCAGATATTGTCTTTGTATTCGGATTTGGAATAATTCCGCCATTAGGCGTAAAAGGTGCTGCTATTGCAACATTATCCGTAAGAATGCTTATGGCGATAATTTTGCTTGCCTATGCCTTTAGATTTATAAATTTCAGAGCGAAATTTGATGTTGATTATGTAAAACAGATTACAAAGGTCGGAACGCCAATTGGTGCCGCCTTGATGATTGAATTTTTAGCGTTTAATATAATTACAATTTTAGTAGGAAGAGAAAGCGGATTATATGCCGCAACTCATAATATTCTTATAACAATCTCTTCTGCAACATTTATGATTCCTCTTTCAATATCTACGGCGGTTGCGGTAAAAGTTGCATATTATTTCGGAGCAAAGAAGCGTGAAGAAATGAAACGCTATTCAATTGCAGGATTAATAATCGGTGTAGGGTTTATGGCAATTGCTTCCTGTATTTTAATAGGATTTCCAAGACAGCTGATAAGATTGTTTACGGATAACGCTGATGTAATAAGGACGGCAATTCCGATTGTATTTGTTGCAGCAACTTATCAGGTGTTTGACGGTTTGCAGGTTGTAGC
>CAVEOW010000131.1:2296-5043 GCA_963617295.1 bacterium
GCAGGCGGAATTATAAAAGGATTTAAAATGACTAAAGCAGTTTCAATTATTGTTCTTACAGGATATTGGCTTGTCGGACTGCCTACTGCAATTATTTGTGTCGGTAAACTTAAAATGTCATTAAAAGGGTATTGGATAGCACTTGCAGTTTCGCTTTTAACAATGGGGATTGTAATGTCTTTAATCTCATTATATAAATTTAAACAACTAAAAAAACTTAAAGAGTATAATTAATATCCAATTTTTCACCATAATATAAATCAAATTCATCGGGAATAAACTTTATAAAACCGGAGAATGGAGTAAATGTTGTTTCTAAGAAGTAGAGTTTATTTTCAGTTCCTAAAAAATCAATACGAACAAAATCTATTCCGGATGATAGAATTTCAGAATATTCAATAACTTTTTTATAAAAATCACTTCTTAAATGAAGTTGTTTATCATTAATATAGAAAAATAGTGCAAAATCCATCCGTTCGGCGTTTCTGTTCCAAATTGCATATCTCTTATAAAACTTGCCGTTATCGCAGAAGTTGAAACAAATTCTTACAAATTCTACTTTTCCGTTGAAACAGTATGCTTCATATTCTGTTATTTTTTGTTCATCACCTTCTTTGAACAATAATTCTTCTGCAAAAACCATAGGTTTTATATCTTTATACTGCAGTTCATAGAAGTTCCAATATGCATAATTAATATTTAATGCGGATTTATAGTATCTTGAATATGAATTATATGTAGTTTCTAATAGTTCGGACTTATTTTGTACAATTCTTCCTGTTCGCCAAGAATGATTAGTTTTTAAAACAAAGGAATTCGGGCATTTACTGAAATCAAGGTTTTCAAATGTGTTAGAAATATCATAAACTTTGGCAATATTAATTTCCGAAATTAAATTTTTTGCATATTTTTTTGACTCTAATTTATCTGATAATTTCGTTTTTAAAGGGTTTTTATTATAAAGTTTTAACCACTGAATTTTTTCTGTAAAAGTTTTGGGATTTTTTAAATTGAGTTCTTTGTTTAATTCCTTTTTGTATTTATATTTCAAAATGTATGGATAAATTTCGGTCGGAATACTTCTAAGAAAATTATATTGAGCAATATATTTTAAATCGGAATAATCTTTGGAAGTTCTCATATTAACTCTTTTTATTTTGAATTTTGTTATATTTAAAGGCGGCAAACCTTACTTTTGCGTCGTTGCAAAAATCTTCAAATGTTTTTAAATAACGGTTATTATCCATTGCCATTCCGGGACAATAAACGCAATGTTTACAATATTCATGTTTAAAACAGTCTTTTAAATCTTTTATTTTAATATTTTGAACCATTTTGAGTTTTGTTTGAGATTTGTTATTCCAAATATCTTTTATTGAATCGGACTTTATATTTCCGACTGGTATTGCCCACGACGGGCAAATCATTATATCTCCATTTACCGCTATCGATAAACCTGAATATTCACCTCCGCAAATTCTTCTGTTTTTGAAATTTTCACTGTTCAAATCTGATGTGATTTCATCCCTTACATAAAGTAATGAGTCTTTACTTGTATATAGGCGGAACATTTGTTTGTTTTTTATTCTTACGTCATTGTTATTTCTTGACGGATTATTAAAAAATTTGCAGTCTAAAGAAGCTGTTACGCCTAATTGTTGAGCGAATTTTGCAATTTCCGTACAGGTATCGGCATTTTTGCTCATAGCAAAACATTTTATTTCAACACTTATGTTCTTTTCTTTTAATTTTCTGATTACAGATAACGTTTTAGAATGAGAACCTTTTATTCCTGTAATTTCGTCATGTACTGCCTCGTTAAGGCTGTATAAGCTCAAAGAAACCCTATGAGGATATAAGTTTACTATTTTATCAAATAAGGTGTTGTTATCGTATAAAGTTTGACCGTTGGTAAAAAATTCCAAAGAAATTCTTTTTTCTCTTATGTACTCTGCAATTTTAAGAAAGTCTTTATTTAATGTACATTCGCCGCCTGATAATATAATTCTTGGAACTCCAAGGTTAAAGGCATCATCTATAACGGGCTTTATCGACTCAAAACTTAATTCTGTTTTTAAATCTGATTTATCATTTAAGCAATGAATACACTTTTCATTGCAATTATATGTTAATTCTATAAAAAGTCGTGGTAAAAAATTATTTTTTACCAGCCAAATATTTCTTTCTTTTTCAAATTCTTCGGGTGATGATGCATCGGAATTGTTAAATTCTTTATCACCCCCCCCCTACACTGACAAGGGTTTCAGGATAAACGATTAATCCTATTGATAACAATTCGGAAAGAAAGTCATTCAACTCAAGCAGACAATCATTTTTTTTTGCAAAAATCTAACAACGAAGATTCTTTTTCCCCGAGAATAAGCATATTCCAAACTTGAGCCGGTACATCCTCTAACTCAATGTATTCATGACTTAACTCATTACAAATATTTGCTTTTTTAGTTTCACCTGTATTGTAAAAAGAAGAAGAAATCCATTTAGGAATTACAATTTTATCAATGTAAAACATTTTTAGATTAGTCATATTTCCCAAAAGAACACTTACCACCAGAACTTAGGCAATATCCACCAAAACAAACTTTATTGTATTTTACCCTTTTAGAAACAAATAACTTTTTCATATAAATCCCCTTTAGACTATATAAATGCTTTCTTATATTTTAACAATTTTTTTGCGTATTGTCAATTGTTAAAGGCGTTTTTACCTGTTTACATGGTCAAAACTT
>CAVEOW010000132.1:0-1198 GCA_963617295.1 bacterium
GATTTAAACAGTGCAATATATTCTTTGTATAAAGAATTGAATATAAAAACGCCTAATATGGTTCAAGAGAAAAAAAATATTCAATCGCAGCAAAAGGTTTCGGAAAATGTTAACAATTCAAACCTTATAAATTCAAAGTTTGATTATGTTTTATCTAATCTTCAAAGAATTAAATACGAAAAAAATTCTATAAATTTGTTAATTGATAATTTAAACAATATTATTACACTTTCAAAAAACAACAAAATTGAACTGATATTAAATAAAACAATAAACATCTTAAAGTTGTTTTCTGATAAAGATATTTTGATTGATAACGATTGCTACATGGTTATTTTGCAATGTGTTTATCTCGCAAAACGTTTATCCATGAACGAGAAAGAAGAAAATATAAATAATTTAAACTTTTTAATTCAAAGGTTGAGTGTAGTTGAAGATATGTTTAACATATCAGACATAAATCTGCCTGAAACCGTACAAAAAGAAAATTCAACAGCCATTTCTTCTAAAGATTTTTCAAGTTTAAATAAAAATATGAAAAGTTTTGATTTTCAAGAAATAAAAACTTTAAGAGTTGATACCGCAAAAGTTGATAACTTGATATCACAAACAGGTGAACTTTTAATAAACGGAATAAAAACAAGAGAACATATTGTAGAACTGTCAAAAATCAATTCTAAATTGGTAAAATGGAGCGGTGTAAGCAAAAAAATTCTTAACTACCTTAAATATTTGGAAAAGAAAGGATTTTTTGAAGAAGAAATGAGCGAGTCAGCTCTGGCATTCTATAGAAAGGCTCAAACGTTTTTTGCAAATAATACTGAAATTATAAACGATATAAATAACGACTTTAACGTTTTATACAATATTATTTCGGAAGATGACAATAAACTTCATCAAACCGTAATGGAAATTGAATCAATCGCAAAGGGGATAAGAGTCCTCCCCCTTGCAACAATTTTTCATTCGTTCCCGAGAATGATAAGAGATATTGCAAAAGAAAAAAATAAAAAAATTGATTTTCTGGTATCAGGAAGTGATACGACCGTAGATAAGAAAATCATAGAAGAAATTAAAATGCCGCTGATTCATATAATAAGAAATGCGGTTTCACATGGAATTGAAGCTCCCGAGGTTAGAAAGCAAAACGGTAAAAATGAAGTCGGTATTATAAAAATGTCGGCTCGCCAAGTTGAAA
>CAVEOW010000132.1:1208-5021 GCA_963617295.1 bacterium
CTGATGAATCGGTAAGTGATATTTCAGGAAGAGGAATAGGGCTTGATATTGTAAAAAGCAAGATTTCTAATTTAAACGGTGAAATTTTTATTGATTCGGAATTAAATAAGGGTTGCAAAGTTACAATAAAAATTCCTGTATCAATGTCAACGATTAAAACCTTTATATTAAAAGTTAACAATGAAAAATATGCTATTCCGATAAATGCGGTTAAATATGTAAAATTTGTTACGACCGGTGAAATATTCAATAAAAACGGCAAGAATTGCATATTGTTTGATAACCAATCAATACCGATATACAACCTAAATGATATTTACGGTTCAAGACAAGAAAAAATTAAAAGTGACGGTAATATTACGGTTATTATTATTGAAAATCAAGAGAAACAAGCGGCATTTATTACAGAGCAATTAGTAGGTTCACAAGAAGTTTTTCACAAAAAATTAATTCCGCCGATTATGAAAATCAAAAATATAAGCGGTTTCACAACTCTTTCAACAGGTGAAATTTGCCTTATCATCAACCCTTACGAGTTAATAAGAAATACCGTAATTAATGATAATTTTGTATTTTCAACGGCGAATACAACTTATGTTGAAGATAAAGAAGAGCAAGCAAAAAAGCAAAAAGTAGTAATTTTAAATACCGAAAACAATAAATTAAATAGTATTAAGGATGATTTGCAAGAAACATTTGACTCCGTAAACGAGTTTAATAATGTCAACTCAATATATGATTATATTATTAAGAACGAGGTAAATGTTCTTATTTGTGAAGTTAATGAAAAATCAGATGACGTTATAAGGTTGATTAAGTACCTGAAAAGTGATGAAAACTACGGCAATATTAAACTCGTAATATTCTCGGATTTAACGGAATACGAAATGAGCCAAGAGATAAAAGATTACAGTTATAATCTCTTTGAAAAGTATTCTCAGTATAAAAAAGCCAAATTTGTGTCAAAGATGTTGAAGCTATAAAGGTTTAAGCATTTTGATTATCTTGGCTTATTGATTGTAATTTATTTTCCAAAGAAGTGATATTATCGTCTTGAATTTTAATTTCAGCATCAATTTTCTTTATTCTTTCAGGTAATTCAAGCCAATTTGCTTTATCTGTTAATCTTTTAATTTGTTCATCCAATGCGGCAATTTTTGTTTCTGTTTCTTGTTTTGAAAAACCGTCTGCAATATTGCCTGTTAATCCTAATGCTTTTTCAATTTCATCACGTTGCTCAATAGCCGTTTTTAATTGAGCTGCCAGCTTTTCTATTCTTTCATTAAGTTCTTCACGTTTTCTTGCATTCATAATGTTGAAAACACGAGGTTCTCTTTCTGCTAAATCGCTTATTTCATCTTGAATTGTTGCTATTTGCTTTTGATGAGCCGCTTTTTCTTTCGGCGAAGATGCTGTCTGTAACCCTTTCTTTAGTTGTTCTAAATGGACTTCCAGCATTTCAAATTGTCTTAAATTATTATTTTCAAATACACTTCCGTCTTCTCTGCACAGAGTTTGAATTCTTACCGTGATTTCTTCAAGTTCTTTTTTCTTTGTTTCACGCTCTTGACGAGGCATTTGTTTCTTTAGCTCATCATTAAGTCTGTCTGATTCATTAAGTAATTCCGAGTATTCTCTATAGGTATCAGAGTCTTCCTTGTTTTGTTCGATTTCTTTGTCATCAGGAATTTGTAACAGTTCATTCTCGGCTTTTGCCTTTAAACTTGTTAAGGTATCAATTTTTGAATTTATATCAGGTAAAGAATATCCCGCAAGTTTTGATTGAGTTTGAACTTCTGCCGTTTCTTCAGTATAAGCTCTTATTTTATCAACAAGCTGAACAAGTTGAGCTTCATTATTGTTCTTTTGTGTATATGCGTTCTTTAAAGCAGTTTTAACAGCCTCTCCGGCAGTTTTTAGTTCTTCAATTTGTTGGTTTAAAATATGTCTTCTTACAAGCGGGTTTGATTCCAATAATTTTATTTGCGTAACTAATTGCGGTTTTACCAAACTGCCAATCAATTGTGTTGATTTATCTTTTGATAGGATATTTTGCTCCGCTTCTTTTAATGCGGTTATTAAATCTATATACTTTTGATATTCCTCTTTCTCTTCTTGAGAAGAACCTATTGCTTCCGGCAATTGCATTTTTAATTTATCTTGTTCCGTCTTGTTTGCTTGATGTTTTGTTTTTAAATCTTCAATTGAAGAGTTAATATCAGCTAATCTTTGCTTTATTTGAGAAATTTGAGAATGAGCGGAAATTAAACTTTCTAATTTAGCTTTTTCTGCTCTTAATTTATCAACATCGGGATATTTTTCATTCAGCTCTGCCAGCTTCGCTTCTTCGTTCTTCAAGCGGATATCTAATGTTTTTCTTTCCTCTTGAACCGATTTTAAGTTTTCTTCCCCTTCATAAATTTTTCTTTGGAGTTCTTCTTTTTCCGCACTGTTATTTGATTGGAATTTACTTTTTTTCTTTCCGTGAGTTCTGTTATTATCTGTTTCATTTAATTTATTTTTCCAGGTTTGTATGTTCTTTGAGTATCTTGAAGAGATTGTGCTTAATTCATTAATTTTATCTTTTAACGAAGCAATAGATGATGTTAAATTTCTTCTTCTTAAAAGAACTTGAAATTCTTCATCTTCTGAATGAGTTTTGTTTTGGTCTTCCAATTGTTGTTTTTCAAATTCTTTTACTTGGCGTTCTCCCATAATTTTGTCGATTGTAGATTTTATACTGTTTGCACAATTTTTAATTTTTTCTTCTATTGCAAATAATGCTGTTTTAACAGATTGTCTTTGAGTGAATAAACCGTCTATAACTCTTATAAGTTCTTCCGTATTCATTTTTGACACAATAACATCAGGAGAAGTTTCCAAAATACCTAAAGAAGCAAATTCAAATTTTTCTTTTGGCATATTGTCTTTTATTGTCGGATATGTAAAGTAAAAAGAGCGGAAAGTACTTCCGTTTTTGATTTTACTGTTGCAGGTAAAACAAGATTCAACAAGGTTTAATTCTTCGTTGTCATTATCAACATCTTGTCTTTGAGGAACAACGTGATCTATTGTTTTTAAAAGAGGAGAAATTTTACCAAGTAAAAATTTTGGTGCTTCGTCTTTAGAAACGGCAAATTTTTCCGTTAAAATATCTAACCCTGTTTTTGAGGGAGTGTTATGAACTTCTTCTGTAAATTTTTCAAAAAAGTCTATATTTTCTTTATTAACTTCCCTCTTTTTTTGGCTTAATGCATTTTCGGATTTACCGCCCAATTTTTCCTCAATACTGCGGATTTTTCCTTGTAAACTGTTTCCTTTTAGTTGCATTAATTCTGCGGCTAAAATTTCTAACTGCCTTTGCGTATATACTTTAGCCCCACAATATGCACAGTGATTTGTGGGAGATTTTATACAGGACATATTATAATTTTTTGCTTTAAAAGAGATAACATCAGAGTGTAAAGCCTTTAATTTCGGTAACCCTAAAAATGCAATTTGATTATTGCTCTCTTTTTGATTTATAACATGTAATCCCCTATTTAGATTAAACTTACTGATTAAATTCATAAAACCCTTTTTACTCCGGTGTTATAAAATCTCAAACAAATTTTTTTTGCTATTCTGAGGAAAATTATATATAGAACTTTACATTATAAAAATTTTATTTTTTAAATTACATAAAGAAATATTATTTTATTTTTGCATTATGTTGACTAATAATTAAAATCTGTTTAATTCAGAAACAAATGAGATTTTGAACAGATTGAAAAACTACGCTAACACTCGTTTTTCTAATCTTTCAGAATGACA
>CAVEOW010000133.1:0-4507 GCA_963617295.1 bacterium
GATATAAAGGGTGTTGTTGTCTGCGAAAGCCCAAACATAGAAACAGATACAAAATTGCTCAAAGACTATTATTTAAGTTTGTAAATTAATTTGTTTTGAAGATTACTATTTCTAAGCTCCACAATAAATTAATCAAAATTTGTAGTTGCACGGCGTGTAAATCAGAATTGTTTAAAAAGTGCTTCATTAAAAATAAAACTGCTGCACTGCAAAAGTTATGAATGACGGTTGGCAATTTAAAAACGATTATCCGTGGTAATTTTATTTGTTTGTTTTTGAAACACAGGCGGTAATTGCATCAATTAACCTCGGTACTTGAATTATTTCGATATCATAGTTTTCCGATAGCTTCTTCGTTAATTTTGGGACAACCGCTTTCTTAAATCCCAATTTTTGAGCTTCATATATACGTTTTTCAATGTTTGAAACGCTTCTTATTTCACCTGAAAGGCTTATTTCTCCTATAATTACGCAGTCGGAAGAAACTGCAACATCACGGTAGCAGGTTGCTATAGCAAGTGCAATGCCCAAATCAGCCGCAGGCTCTTCTATTTCAATACCGCCAATAACATTTACATATACATCGTAGTTTGAAAGATTTAACCCGATTCTTTTTTCAAGAACGGCAATAATTTGCAACAACCTGTTAAACTCAACCCCTGTTGAAACACGTCTTGGAGATGGATATGAAGTTTTTCCCACCAATGCCTGAACTTCAACCAGCAATGCCCTTGTTCCCTCGTTCGTGGCAATTATGACACTCCCCGGGGTAATACTGTCGGTTCTCTCTTTCATAAAAAGCTCGCTTGGATTTGTTACTTCTTCCAGCCCGCAATCAACCATATTAAAAACCCCAATTTCATTAGTTGAGCCAAAACGGTTTTTTATTGAACGTAACAACCTTTGAGATTTATATTTATCGCCCTCAAAATAGATGACAGTATCAACCATGTGTTCTAAAACCTTTGGACCTGCTATATTTCCGTCTTTTGTAACATGCCCGATTACAATAACTGTAATATTTTTATTCTTTGCAATATCCATTAAAGCATTTGTACATTCACGAATTTGAGAAACACTGCCTGCCGAACTTGTAATATTTGATTTATAAATTGATTGAATTGAATCTATTACTAATATTTCTGGCTTTAATGAGTCAATCTGATTTACTATTGCTTCAAGGTTGGTTTGCGAATAGACATAAAGGTTATCAGAGTTTACATTCAATCTTTGAGCTCGAAGTTTTACTTGAGAACCTGATTCTTCGGCACAAACATATAACAGTTTCTTTTTTGATTTACATATATTTCCTGCTGTTTGAAGTATTAAAGTTGATTTGCCTATGCCGGGATCTCCTGCCAATAAAACAAGTGAACCCTGTACCAGCCCCCCGCCTAAAACTCTGTCAAATTCTTCAAAACCGGTATTAAAACGAATGCTTTCAGTGATTTCTATTTCGTTGATTAGGCAAACAGGATTTTCATCTATCACAACGGATTGAACTTTATTGTTGGATGGAATTTCAACCTCTTCCGTTAATGTTCCCCACGCACCGCAGTCAGGGCATTTCCCTATATATTTTGCGGTTTCATACCCGCAATTTTGACATACCCACTTAGTTTTGACCTTTGCCATTATCAATTCTCTCTTTTCTCAACTCTCTTATTGAATCTTTACTGTCTATAAAATGTACGTGTCTTATCACTGCACTTGAAATTATTATAAGAAACGGATTAACTCCGGGGCTTGTATTCATAGAAACTTGCGTTTTTTTCATTTCTTCTTCTATTTTTCGATTAAAAGATTCTTTTTTAGAAAAAGTTACATTTATATTAATATTGTTTTTTTTGCTTTCTTCTTTCATCAAAAGCTCAAAATCTTTTTGAGGAAAGGTTTCTGACGTAGTTAAATCAATTTTTATTCCGTCCTCTTCCGTTTTTAAGATATCAGCTTTCAAATTACCGTAATTTTCAGTTTTTATTAAAATAGAAACAGTATCAATACAATCTTCACCTCCGTCAGAGGACTTTTTCGCTATATCAAACTTGAATGCATTCGGGTCATTTAACGGAAGCCAAGGCAGGTACATAAGCATTATCGTACGCATACCCTGAGCATCAGAAGCCGACGAAGAGGATACTAACGAAACAAGTTTTGTAATTTGAGCTATCTGATCCTCTTTTATTGAAATTCCAACCTGACTATACTGTGCTAATAACTGATACAAATTAGACATAGCATCTTTCGAATTATTTTGGAGTAATGAGGCAAGTTTGCTCATATCCATACTAGAAGCAAGCAGCATTAATGCCGTTTGCTGATTTGCAGTTTGAGGTTTTAGTGCTAATTGTTCAACTAAATTATCAAAGTTTTTAGGAAATTTTAACAAATCCTTCAGCATTTGGTTAGTTTGTTTTCTGTCAATAAGCTCGAGTTCAGCCGCAGTTTTTTCCAATTGAGCGGTTGTTTTTGGAAACATTTGCTCAATAGTTTCTTGATTACTTTTTTGAAACAAAGAATCAGCAGCCGGCGACGGTCTCGGATTATAAACGGATGGACGTCCTATAATTCCCCTGCTAAGCCCGTTTGCAAAGTTGTTAAATGTATTAAATAATTGGTTCCAATCAATATTTGACATACTTATAACTTAACACATTTTTTTGAAAAATCATATATTTTAATATAAGTTATTATGGTACAGCAAATTAAACCTTACCTGTCATAATATCACTTCCGGCAGTTTCGCCACTCGGAGCCCAAGGATTAATTTTCATATAATCTTTGTATATACGTAACCAGAAAACATCTTTTCCAAACTTATTGGGACCATTAGCTCCGTTTACATCGACTATTATATATCCGCAGTCTTTTTTGTAACTTTGAATCGGCGTGATTTCTCCGTTTTCATCCCTTTTACAATTTCCATACTCATCCGTAACGCAAGAGCCATAAGTTCCGCCGCATTTCATTTGTTGCACGGTATAAACAGCACCATCGGAAAGTAAAAGTTTCGGGTATTGCGGAGCTGTGTATATTCCGTTTCCATACTCTTTAACACTGTATCCGATAGGATAATATAAATCACTGCAATTTTCATCCTGCTTGTTCTTGCAGATTTTTAAAGTATTTAAGTATTTTGCTAGTTTTAATGCGGTTTGATAATGGCTGTCAGTTTCGTCAGACGATGTAAATATAGCGGTATTATCACCCATTAAACCCTCTTCAAGTTGTGCTAAATTGAGAGCATTTTCAACAACAGAAAAATTTTTCTTTAATGCGGAATGAAGTTCCTTATTTTGAGAACTCTGAATAATATTTGGTACGGTAATTGCCGCAATAACACCAATAATGACGAGTGTGATTAATACCTCGCTAAGAGTAAAAGCCTTTAAGCTGTGTGGGAGGGGGTAAATTTCTTTCTCATTTTTCGTCTCCTTATTGTCTTTTAGACATTGTAGCATTTTGAATATAATTTTTCAAGTAATATATATACCCGACAAAGACTGCTTTAACACAAAATTTTTAAATTATTAACTTTTGTAAACAAATCATTCTTATTAGGCAATATATAACTTTGTATATACTTTATATATATACAAAGAGGATACGAGAATGAACTTCAAAACTATTGATACAAAAATGAAAGAAATTTACATCAACACTGCTAGAATTGAAACAGATGACAATGAAAAAAGAGTTTCAAACTTCTGGAATTCAATGAACATGGTTGCAATTACAAATATGTCAATGCAACAAATTAAATACGCATAGATTGTTCAAGTTGCCATTTTGTTTTTAGCTCACGCAACGAGCCATTTTTAGTCATTCTGGTAATGACACCGTCAACGCTTTGTTTTAAAGAATTGTCATTTTCTTGCTGTTTCATTCCAACGGCGTATAATTCTTTTGAAATACGATTTTTAAGAATACGATATTCATCGGGATAATCTTGCAAAAATCCCAGCAATATCGTATCATCAGTGCTTATTGCATCTCCCTCTTCGTTTAAAAAGGCATTAAATGCATCCTCATAAGTTTTGTATCCGACAATTTTTGCTGTAGGGATTATTCTTCTGATATTTTGTTCAGCAGTAGTACCCAAGACAACAATTGTAGTCTTTTTTCTTAAATCCGAAAATGTATAAATATCGCTGTCATCACGAACTAAAGCTGTTTGCCCTGCTACATAATAAGGTTTTGAAAATTGAATTAAATATTCACGTTGTGGAATTACGGTCATCGTAGCTACAACTATATCTACTTTTCCTGATGTTACATCTTCAATTCTGGAATTTGGCGAAACACTTACATATTTTATTCTGCGTTCATTGCCAAGAATATCTTGAGAAATTGCTTTTGCTATATCAATATCAAACCCGATATGATTACCGTTTTCATCAAGAAATCCAAAAGGTTTAGAATCCGTTTTTACTCCTACTGTTAAAATTCCTTTTTCTTGAATTTTTTCAACTACAGTCTTTTCTACTTTTTTTTGACATCCTGTAGA
>CAVEOW010000133.1:4517-5021 GCA_963617295.1 bacterium
CTGTAGAAATAAAAACTATTGATATTAAGAGTAAAACAAGTAATTTTTTCATTATTTAACCTTTTAATTATTAAAGCACATATTTAAAACAATAGAAATACAATTAAAAGTGTAAATATACTATGCTTTTATGTTCTGTATAAATATTTATTTATGCAAGCTCTTCCGCTGCCGGTATTTGAACAATCGGACTCAATTTTATCTTTTGAACTGTCACTATAGGCAGGAACAACCGCTCCATCTTTATATACGACTGCAAAAATATCAGAGCCGATTGTATTTGGCTCACGAGCTCCATTTATATCAAAATAAAAAACTAAACCGTATTCATTCTTGATATTAACGCCAAATTTATTTTTTTATGTCAAATTTTCTGTAGGCATCAATATTTATAAAACTTCCGTCATTTAAAACTGCCGTAACGATTTCCGGTCCGACTCCGGTGCCATATCGTGAAAATTCTTCAATTGTACCATCTTTCAATTTTGTATGACCATTATTCCA
>CAVEOW010000134.1:0-5017 GCA_963617295.1 bacterium
GGTAAAAATTGACCGTATATATTTTCCGTAATTTTTTCGATTATGTCTTTACAGCCCTTTGCACTTGCAAATCTGCTGTCAAAAAGAACATCTGAAGAATCTTTAAACGCCTGATGAACAACCTCTGCCGCTTCTTTTTGGTACATCATTTTCCAATTTGTTACGGAATAATCTCTTGGAAGCTCAATAATAGAAAGCTCTTTTAACTTATTTATTGCCGTAATATCAGATAAATTAAAAGCCATTACGGAAGTATTTACGCATTTAAACCCGAATTCGCCTATTTCTTGGGCAAATGAAGATTGTTTTCCCAACATCGGGTAAGTAACAATTTTTTCTCTTGTAATATGTTTGTTGATTTCCAGAAATTTTTCAAGTAAAAGTCTTCTTTTTTGATTTAAGTTCTCGTTACCGATACAGTGAATAATATTTAATTCCAAAGACTCTGAAATCAAAGTGGTATAAGCCAAAAATCCAGTCGGAATATCATCTTCAAAAAGAATTAAGCAGCTTAAAATTCCTTTTTCAATACTGTTTATAAAATTTTCATACGTTAACGGTTCAAGTTCAAAATTGTAGTCATAAAAAGCTCTTTGACGGAAATCATTATAAACTCCCGAGAAAATTTTTGAATATGCTTTGTTGTATGATTCTACTTTGTATATTGTTATATTTGACATAATGTTTCTCTTTATAAATCAATTAAATGTTCCATTTTATCCACTTTTGTATGGATGTATCTTTCGTTATATTTGTTTAACGGGGTTTTCAGTGCAACTCTTTCTTCCACCTCTAAACCGTATCCTTTTAATGCAACAATCTTTTTAGGATTGTTTGTTATTAACTTAAATTTTGTATAACCTAAATCTCTTAAAATTTGAGCTCCGATACCGTAATTTCTTAAATCGGGTTGAAATCCGAGTGAAATGTTTGCTTCAACTGTATCTTCCCCTTGTTCTTGTAGTGCGTATGCTTTAATTTTATTTACAAGCCCGATTCCTCTTCCCTCGTGACCTCTTATATAAACTAATGCACCTTTTCCGTAGCCGTCAATAAGCCTTAACGCTTCTTCCAATTGATTTTGGCAATCGCAGCGTTTTGAGTGGAAAACATCCCCTGTCAGGCATTCACTATGTACCCTGACCATAGGAATTTTGTCTGTTCCGTCGTCTTTAACTATTGCAACCTGGTCAACTCCGCCTAATTTATTAACATACCCGTAAACCTTGAAATTACCGAAATCAGACGGTAAATTTGCAACGGCTTCACGCTGAATAAACATTTCTTTTTTCAACCGATACTCAATTAACTGGGCAACTGTTACAAATTTTAGATTATGTTTTTTTGCAAAAATCATTAAATCATCACGTCGAGCCATAGTTCCGTCATCGTTTACGATTTCGCAAATCACTGCAGCCGGAGTTAATCCTGCTAAACGAGCCAAATCAACAGAGGCTTCCGTATGACCGACTCTTTCTAACACACCCCCTGAGCGAGCAATTAAAGGAAATACATGCCCAGGACGAGATAAATCAGAAGCGGTTGCATCGGGTGCAACTGCAACTTCTATTGTTTTTGCTCTGTCAAAAGCACTTATGCCGGTTGTAATGCCATATTTTTTTGTTGCGTCAATACTTTGAGTAAACGCTGTCCCTTTAGGGTCTGTATTATGGCTGACCATTTCGGATAATCCGAGAGAATCCGCTTTTTTCCTTGTCATAGCCAGACAAAGAACTCCTTTACAATGAGAAATTAAAAAATTTACAATTTGAGGAGTTGCAAATTGTGCAGGGATAATAACATCCCCCTCATTTTCTCTGTCCTCATCATCAGCAACAATAACAGGTTTTCCTGCTTTAAAATCTTCAATAGCTTCTTCTATCGTATTAAATTTAATTTCTGTCATTTTACACAAACCCATTCTCGGCTAAAAAACCGTAATCTATTTTATTTGTATTATCTTTTGAATTAAAAATTTTTTCAACATATTTTGCAAACATATCTGTTTCTATGTTCACGGTATCGCCTGATTTTAAATTAGCAAGATTTACTTCTCTTAACGTAGTTGGAATAAGCTCTACAGAGAATATATTATTATTTATTGAGGCAACTGTAAGACTTACCCCGTTTATAGCTATTGAGCCTTTATATATAACATATTTTGTAACTTCATTCGGAAGTTTAAAGAAGTATTCTTTTGAAAATCCGTCATTTTTTGAATTTATGAATTCAGCAATGCAATCAATATGTCCTGAAACTATGTGTCCGTCAAGTCTTTTATTTAGGGTTAAAGCTCGTTCTAAATTGACGAAATCACCGTTTTTTAAGAATTTAAAATTAGAAACACGTAAAGTTTCATTTGAGGCTTGAACCTTTATATAATCAGCTCCGTAGTCGGTAACGGTCAAACAAACTCCGTTTGTGCAAATGCTTGCACCATTTTTAATATCATCAAGTATTTTTTTGCATTGAATTTTAAGCTCGACTCCATTCGCCGAACTCCTTAACTCTGCAATTTTTCCTTGTTCTTCAATTAAGCCTGTAAACATACTAAAAGTTTAGCATAAACGAATGTTCTAAAATTGTTCATGTTAAGAAATTAGTTACATTATTTTCTTTGACTTTAAATTGTATGTCAGAATTACTAATTTGACAGTAATATTTGCCTGATTAAAAAACAGGTCTTAATTTGTTTCAGGTCGCAGGGGCTTTATTTGATAGGCAATGTATGCCCAACCGACATTTTAAATTTCTAATGATATAAAAAACAGTAACAGTTATTGGTGCCAACATCCTACATGCCGCTACAAATCTTGGCTCTTAGAGTAGAAAATAACAAAACAAATACAAAACATAATTCTAATTTTAAGCCCGTTTAAACTCTTTATTAAACGGTGTAAACAAATACGTTTTTATATTTATTTAAAAAATCGCAAAAAAAATGCAAGTTTAAAAGTAAGATTTAAGAACTTGCAATATTTACACTAGCCGAAACATTAATAACAAGTTAATTATACAACGGATTTTTAATTTCGTAAAGTACATGCAAACATGTTTTAGTCTTTTTCTCTAAAAAGTTAATAATTATTTACAATCTCCTTTAATAAATATTCATATACTTGTACAAAATATGAGTTTTTAGGATAATTATATAGGTAGAAAAAGGAAAAATGTATGAGAAAACCTGTTATTGGTGTATTAGGGGCTACAGGGGTAGTCGGAAGACACATCTTAGAAATTTTAGAAGAGAATAATGTTGTATTTGAAGATATAAAATTTTTTGCAAGCAAAAAGAGTGCAGGCAAAAAAATTACGTTTAAAGGCAAAGAATATACTGTTATAGAGGCAACACCCGACGCTTTTGAGGGTGTAAATATAGTTTTAGCTTCAGCAGGCGGTTCAACAAGTTTAGCATTGGCACATGAAATAGTAAAAAGAGGTGCCGTATATATTGATAATTCAAGTGCTTTCAGAATGGAAAAGGATATTCCGCTTGTAATAGCAGGGGTTAATGATGAAGATATCAGAAAACATCACGGGATTATTGCAAATCCAAATTGTTCAACCTCACAATTAATGCTTGCACTTAAACCTTTGCATGACTATGCAACAATAAAAAGAATGATAGTAAGCACATATCAATCGGTTTCAGGTGCAGGTTTGGCTGCTATTAATGAATTAAGAGAAAATACAATCGCTGCAAACGAAAATAAACCTTTTGAAAACAAGGTGTTTAAAAAGCCTATCGCTTATAACGTTATTCCGCAAATAGATTCATTCTGCGACAACGGTTATACAAAAGAAGAAATGAAAGTTACAAATGAAACAAGAAAAATTCTTCATTTAAATCCAAATACTCCGATTTCTTGTACGGCAGTAAGAGTTCCTGTTTTTGTAGGACACTCTGAAGCAGTAACGGTTGAATTTGAAAAACCGATTACACCCGAAAAAGCACGTGAACTGCTGGAAAATGCTTGGGGCGTAAAAGTTATTGACGATACGGAAAATTATGAATTTCCAACGGCTGTTATGGCTGCAGGTACAAATCCTGTATATGTAGGCAGAATAAGAAAAGATATAGCTTTTGATAATGCAATCTCTTTCTGGTGTGTTGCTGATAATTTAAGAATAGGTGCAGCTTTAAACACGGTAAGAATTGCCGAAAAAGTTATAGAAATGCAAGTTTTTTAAGAGGATACGGTTATGAGATATAATGCAGGTGAAGTTATTACAGCAATGATTACTCCTTTTAATAAGGATTTATCAATTGATTATAAAGCAATGGAAAAACTGGTTAATCATCTTATAGAAACAGGTAGTGACGCTATATTGGTTGCAGGAACAACAGGTGAAACTCCTACTCTGTCACACGAAGAAGAGGTTGAACTTTTTAAATTCGTAAAAAAAGTTGTAAACGGCAGGGTAAAAATTATAATGGGAGCAGGCTCAAACTCCACCCAAACAGCGGTAGAATCTTCAAAGAGAGCAAAAGAACTTGGTGCAGATGCAATTTTAACTGTTGTACCATATTACAATAAACCCTCTCAAAAAGGTATGTATGAACATTTTTCAGCAATTGCAAAAGCAGTTGATTTGCCGATTATTTTATATAATATAAAAGGCAGAACAGGCGTGGATATGCAGCCTAAAACAATTGCAAAACTGGCACACGAGTTCAAAAATATTGTTGCAGTAAAACAAAGTAATTCGGATTTAGATTTAATAAGCGATATGAAGAAACTTTGCCCCGAAGATTTTGCAATTTATTCGGGTGATGACAGCTTAACTCTTCCTATGTTAGCACTTGGCGTTCACGGTGTTATTTCTGTTGCTTCTCATATCGAGGGTAAAAAAATCAAAGAAATGATTGCAAACTTTAAAAACGGAAACGCAAAAGAAGCATTAAAACTGCATTTATATTTATATCCGTTATTCAGAAAATTATTTATGGCACCAAATCCTGTACCTGTAAAGGCTGCTCTTGCAAAGTTCGGTATAATTAACGAATATGTAAGAT
>CAVEOW010000135.1:0-5005 GCA_963617295.1 bacterium
TTGTATCAGTTCATTCAAATGAAACGGGATAAATACACCTAAAACAAATGCAATTCCCAATAATATTATTTGCGGCAAATACATAGAAATAGGTAATTTAACTGATTTCTGTTTCAATTCTTCTTCTTTTTGTTGAGAAATTTCTCCATAACTCATTCCGATAACAGCTTTTGCAAGTCCAAATAATACAATTGTTAAAAGTAATACAAATAACAATGCAAGCACGAAATGCTTTTGTAAGAACATAGATTTTATCATTAAAAATTCAGATATAAATAATACTGATGGAGGGAATGCAGTAATGCCAAGAAAAGATAAAATCCACAACCAACCTGTTTTGTTATCGGTTTTTAATAATGCGGTAACTTTTTTGATTTTCTTGGTTCCGTATATATGCAAAATATTACCTGACGTCAAGAAGAATGACGCCTTAATTAAAGAATGTCCTATTAAATGGATAATAGCCGCAAACATACCGACTCCGCCAAGTGCCGTTCCTATTATCAAAATCCCCATATTCTCAATTGAAGAATATGCAAGCATTCTTTTGTAATTATTAATATGATAAATAAATACCGCCGCCACAAATAAAGATAAAAAGCCCATAACAAACATAACAATTCCGGCATAATCCGCACAATCAGCAATAATTAACAGATTGAAAACTCTTAATATTACAAAAAATGCAGAGTTTAAAAGAGCCGCAGATAATAATGCCGAAGCAGGTGAAGGAGCTTCCGAGTGTGCATCCGGCAACCAAAAATGAACGGGAGCAAGCCCCATTTTTGTTCCAAACCCAAACAAAATAAATATAAAAGCAAGTTTTAACCAGAATTTATTAAAAACATGTGCATTCAAGATTAAATCATTAAAGTTTAATGAGCTTAGTTCTCCGGTTGCAATTGTTAATAAAATAATTCCTACAAATGCCAATGCAATACCGATTGAACAAATAAAAACATATTTCCACGCTGCTTCAATTGAAGTTTTTGTTTTTGAAAAATATATTAAATAAGCACTTGCTAATGTTGTTGCTTCAACCAATACCCACGACAAACCAAGATTGTTACTTATAATAACACCCGTCATTGCTTGTACAAATATCAGCAGCATATATGTATAATGTCTTTTTCTTCCGGCTGCTACATCTTCCAACTTCATATAAGAATTGTTGTAAAATGAAACCGCAAGAAATATTACGGATAAGACCGTAAGAAATATTATGTTTGAATCATTTATGCAAAAATATTTGTTTGAAAAATGAGCAAATTTATTAAACAAATAATACCCGCTAACTAAAAAATGTATTATTGCATAAACTGAAACCATAACATTATTGAGTCTTTCTTGTTTAAACAAGAATAATAATAAACATTCTATTAAAGGAAGTATTAACAATAAACTAATCAACATATTCGCAATCCCTCAAATCAGACAAATGAGATACTTCCATATCATCGAATTTTGTATTTATATGTTTAACTAAAAGTCCTAAAATAAAGACTGCAATAAACAAGTCTAAGAGGACTCCTAAACTTACCATCATAGGCATTTCTTTTGCAACTGAAAGCGATAAAAGGAAAATACCGTTTTCCATTGTTATAAAATCAATAACATTTGATATAACTTTGTGTTTTATTGTAATCAACATAAGGCTGATGATTATTACGGAAATTGAAACGCCAAGATATAACGGATTTATTAATTTTATTGACGGCAAATCTAAATTTGAAAATAAAAATCCGCCAAATAAAATTACGGTTGTTATAAATAAGCTGTAAAAGTGGTGAATATTAGCTTCCGTATCTCTGTATTCTTTGGTTCTTTTTATTAAACCGCCTAAAAAAGCAGGTATTACAATTGATTTAATAATAAGTGTTTCGGTTGCAATAAAAAGAAAATTCAAAAGTGAAAATTCGTTCATTCCGAATACACATATCAAGAAAAGCAACATACCTTGCACAACAAGTACGTTAACGTGAGCTGCCAATCTGCTTGTTGCAGCTATATATAACATTGTAAATCCGAATAAAATTATAAAAACATTTTCCATAAATTAGTAACCATATATCCTTATTGTAATAAGAGCCAATATAATAAGTGCAACGGCAACCATTGCAAATACAAATTCAAAAATATGTGACATTCTGAATCTTGCAATTCCCGATTCAATCGTTCCGACTATTGCGGCAATAAATATCAAAGTGCAAATATATGACAAAAATGCTTGCAAATAAGGTAAATTAAAAGGAACAATCAAAGCTGCAATCAACGATGATATCATAACCATTTTCATTCCTGATGCCCACGAAAGAAATGCCAAATCACATCCTGAATTATCTAATATCATAACTTCATGAATCATTGTTAATTCTAAGTGAGTAGTAGGATCATCAACAGGAACTCTTGAGCATTCCGTTAACATCATTATTAGAAATGCCAAAATTGCTAATATGATAATACAAAAGCCTAAAATATCTTGAGAATGTAAAAACATATTTAAACTTTGGAAGTTGAACATCCCTGATAAAGTGCAAATTGAAGCAAGAATAATAAAAAATGCAGGTTCTATAAAAGTTGAAAAACAAGCCTCACGAGAAGCTCCCATTCCTTCAAAACTGCTTCCTGTATCCATTGCACTGATTAATGAGAAAAATTTTCCTAATCCCAATACATAAGCAAAGATTACAAATCCGAATTCAATATTTATAATTGAATATCCCCCTGCCATCGGAACAAATACCCCTGCAAATATTGCGGAAGCAAGTGCAACGACAGGTGCTGTTTTGAATATAAATGAGGTTGTTGAGCTATAGACAGGTGTTTTTTTTATTAAACGTAAAAAATCATATAAGGGTTGCAACAACTTAACCCCTTTTCTTCCTGCCCAAAATGCCTTGGTTTTCTTTATAATTCCAAGCATAATAAAAGGCATTACCAATAATATTATGATATTTATAAAAAGAATTGCTATACTCATCCGAAAAATACCACTCCTGCCAATACTAAAATCAAAAATATTAATCCGTATAATATGTAGTGTTGAATGTTGCCGTCTTGTAAACGTTCAAATTTTGATAAGAATTTTTCATCAAATTTCAAAACTGGATTAATTATATATGCTTCTTCAACATCTTCAACCGAAGAACTGTAATGTGCATCTTTCGGGAATAATCCTTTTGGCTTTTTGACGTCAAATATCTTTTTAAATAACGGAGTTAATATAGATGTAAACGGACTTACATAAGATGACGCCGTATATTGAATATGGTTATTACCTTTGTCATATCCGCAACTCCAAGTAACATACTCCTCGGAATTTCTTGTTAATAATTTTTTTATCAAAAATACAACCAAAATCAAAGCAACAAATACCAAAATAATAAGTGAGACCGAAGTAAGATCAAATACTAAACCTAAAACATCAAATTTTATTGTGTCGTCCGAGAATTCACAAAACATATTAATAGGGATTAGCGTTAATACAAGAGGAGATGCAATCCCTATTATAAATGTTAATGTCGATAAAATGCCCATCGGAAAGGTCATTGATTTGGGAACATCCCCTAAAACCTTTTCGGAATGTTCACTTCTCGGATTTCCCAAGAAAATTATCGAATATATTTTGGACATTGCTAATATAACAAGTGTTCCGACAAATGCCAATGCAGCAATTGCTAAAATAACAGTTATAAACAAATTAGAACTTGGAATTTTTAACATATACATTAATCCCGAGTATATTAAAAATTCGCTTATAAATCCGTTTAAAGGAGGAAATGCACAAATTGCAATTGAAGCAAATAAAAAGAATACTGCAGTATAAGGCATTTTCTTTATCAATCCGCCCAGCAATTCTACATTTTTTGTATGCGTTTTTAGATATATACTGCCTGCACCCATAAATAAAAGACTTTTAAATACAGCGTGGTTTAAAATATGCATACAACAAGCAACTGTTCCAAGAATAGTTATTGCACCGATATTATACAATTGACCGAAAAGAATTATGCTCATTGCAAGACCAATAAGTCCTATATTTTCAACCGAGGAATAAGCTAATAACTTCTTTACATCTTTTTGATTTACTGCATAAATTATTCCGTATAAAGCAGTGATTACGGAAATTACAAGAACAGAATACGCAATTAATTTAGTAGGTGAACCCATTAACCAAATAACTCTCAAAATTCCGTATATACCTGTTTTTATCATAACAGCAGACATAACGGCTGATACATGGCTTGGAGCTGCAGGGTGTGCATCAGGTAACCAATTGTGCATAGGAACAAATCCTGCTTTTGTTCCAAACCCTATAAATGAAAGTATAAAAATTATATTTTTTAAATTTTGGTTGAACAAAAACATATTTTGTATGTCGAAGAAAGAGTACCCGTGAGCATTAATTGCCATTAAAACAAATGCTGCAATTATAAAAATAACCGATATGTGCATATAAATTAAATATTTAATGCCTGCATTTAAAACTTCTTTTTTGTCATCTTCAAAGATTACTAAAAAGAAGGAAGCTAAAGACATTATTTCCCATACGATAAGAAACGCAAATATATTCTGCACTGTAACAACTAAAAGCATTGCAGAAGTTAATAGAGGAAAGAAGAAGCAATGAGATGCAACTTTTTTCCCATTATTCAAATATGGTTGCATATAACCGTTTGCATATATTGAAGCAAGTGCCGTAACTAATGAAATTACAATAACAAAAAACTTTGACAACCCGTCAATTGCAAAAGTTGTTTCACCAAACGGTAGAAAGAAAAACGTTTGAGGAATACTACAATTAACACTTAATAATATTATTGCCGAAGCCAAACATGAGAATATTGAAACAACCTTTAGTTTCAAATCTTCACAGTAAAAAAGCGAAAAAAATCCGCCTAAAATAAGAATCAATATCCCTGCAAAAAATAATTCCATTTCTCTCTCAACTGTTATTATGTTTCATCGTACTTATTTAATTATTATACTAACAAGAAATTAATAC
>CAVEOW010000136.1:0-4983 GCA_963617295.1 bacterium
GCCATATCTGTTCCCTTTTGTTAATGTTTTTTTCATGTTATCAAATTTCGACTTTAAGCTGAAATCTATTGTTTTATCTTCTATATCTATTATCAACCCCCCGATTATATCGGGATTTACTACATATTCAGGTTTGATTGTTTTTGAAAGTTTAGATGAAAGTTTACCTAAGATTGTTTCTTTTTGGGTTTCATCAAGTTCAACCGCTGATGTAATTATTGGTTTTGCAATGTTATTTTTCTTGTCAAATATTATAACAAATTGATTTAATATTTCGTTTATTATGTTCATTCTTCCGCAATCAACAAGCATTTTAATAAAATCAACAGATGTAATTTCACAGTGCGGAGAAAATAACTTGCCTAAAACATCTTGTTTATCCGATTTATTAATTATGGGGCTTATTAAAAACTCTTTTAATTCGGAATTTGAATTAAATGTTTCAACAATGAAAATTAAATCGTTATAAACTTTTTCGACAATATGTTTTTCTTCTGCTTCTTCACAAAGAGCAGTTGCATATTTTCTTGCTATTAAACCATTTTTAACATCAGTAATTTTCATAAGTTTATTTTGTCCATTCCTTCTAATGCTTCATTTATGTATTTATTATGAAGTTCTCTGTTGTTTTTTAATTGTTCTATTGCATTTTTTCTAGCCAAATTAATTGAGGCTTCTGACAGAACGCTCGAAAGTTTATCTTTAAAATTTTTGGTTTCAAGGTTTAAAATTCTTTCGGCATTTTTATCTATATCTTTTTTCTTTTCATAGATTTCTTCTTGAATTTTGTTCTCAAAACCTTTTATATTATTGTGAGCAGTAGCTTCAATGTCTTTGATATCATCTTGCAAATGCTCTATTTTTGCTTGTATTTGTGATAACTCTTTCTCCGCAGCTTCTTTTTCGTTAGAAGATTCATCAACATAAGACTTTATGGTTTTGCGAACATTTTCAATTTTATCGCCGACATTTATTTTTTTGATAATAAATGCCATTATGACGAAAACGACTATAAAGTTTATTAAATTTGATTCAAGAATTAAGTTCCACATAAATTTAATCTTCTATTTGTGATTTATTGATGTTTTCTTTATTTATTGATTCACCTAAAAGAATTTGAGAGATATCTTTTGCAATATCAACAACATTATCTTTTAAAACATCTTTTGCTTCGATTGCAGAATTTTTTAACCCGTCTTTTTGTTTTACGATATCGGAATTAATATTTTCTTTGTATTCTGCCAACTCTTTATTTCTCTCATTTTTAAGATTTTGAGAGTGTTGAGCTATCATTTCTCTTGAACTTTTTCTTGATTTTTCAAGTTCATTTTCTCTGTATTGAGTGCGTTCTTCCGTTTGTTTTTTTGTTTCCGCAGCACAAGAGTAATTTTCTTCAACAAAAGATTGTCTTGCTTGCATAATCTTTAAAACAGGTGCATAAAATATCTTGTTCATAAGAAGTACAAACACGATAAAACTTATAACAGCTATTAAAAAGGTTGCGTCAAATTCCATTTAGAGCCTCGATTTAGAACATACCTAATAATTTGAAAGATACAACTAAAGCATATAAAGCACATGCTTCTGCCAATGCTGCACCAACCAAGAAATAAGTAAATGCTTTTCCTGCAACTTCAGGTTGTCTTGAAATAGCTTCTAATAAACCTTTTAAACCTACACCGATACCAAGACCTACACCTAATGCAGCAAGACCGATACCTAAACCTGCACCGAGTTGTGCTAAATCAGAAATCATTTTTACTTCTTCCATTTATATATCTCCTTTTTTAATGTTCTTCCGATACAGATGTTGAAATATATGCTATTGATAACATCATAAATACAAACGCCTGTATAAATGCTACAAATAACTCAAAAAACATTGCCGGCAGAGGTAAGCCTATTGCAAAAATACCAAGCAATGCCGAAACTAAAATTTCGCCTGCAAAAATATTGGCAAAAAGTCTTAAAGATAAACTTAACGGTCTAGTTATCATTTCAAGTATATCAACAAACATTGTTATTATGCCTGCCAATGAAAAACCGTGCCAAATTGCGTGAATACCTTTTGTTTTAAACCCTTGGAACAAATAATAAATAAGAACGATAACCGCCATAGCAGCTGTCATATTAATATCATTTGTAGGCGAAGCAAGTTCACCTTGTTTTAAATGAATTAGTCTTAAAGGCAATTGTCCCATTAAGTTAGCAAAAAGTATAAATAAGAATAACGAACCGACGAGCGGAATATGTTTTTCTCCGTTCTTTATTTCGGAAACATTACCGATAAAGAACTTAATAACAGATTCAGCAACTGTTTGCAGTTTATTTGGAATAATTTCCAATTTTCGGGTTAAAAGAAAAGCAACAATAAGAACTACCGCCATTGCAAACCACATTGTAACTAATGTATCAAGGTGAACATGTAAATTTCCTATATATCCTACCCAGTGTTCGTTGCTCATTATTTATGTCCTATTTACCATATTTTATATTAGCACAAATTTATTTACAATAAAAATTTTTAACTTATTTCATCATATTATACAAGTTAATCAATTGGCCGGATTTTTATTGTTTATGCCTTTTAATTTTGATATAATCGGGTAAAGATAAAGGGGAAAAATGGCACAAGTAATATCAGGTTTTGCGGGCTGCGGAAAAACTTATGAATTAATAAAAAGAATTAATTCGGCGATTGAAAATGAAAATTGTTCGCCTTATGAAATTTTGGTTTTGACAACAGCGCAGGATAAAGATGTTTATTTACAAAAACATAAAGGTATTACTGTTTGGTTTTTTGATGAGCTAAACAAATTTATATTGAAGAAAAATCCATCTTTTTTTGAGAAAAACTTTATTCCCGATTATATTGCATTAACTATAATCGGAGATATTTGTAGAGACTTGTTTAAAGGGAATAGTGCATTAAATTCTCTTACAAAATCAGAAACATTTTTCCGTGAATTATATAATTTATTTTGCATATTTAAGACAAATAAAATCTCGCCTGACGTATTTAAAAAGACAGCAGATGAAACAGAAATATCCGAAACAGATAAGGAACGGTTGATTCTTGTAGCGGACGTTTACAAAAAGTATGTTGAATTGCTTAATGCAAACTCTTTTCTTGACTTCCGTGATATGGAAATATGTGCTTTAAATACTCTGAAAGAGAATGAATTGGCAGTAAATATTTTAAAATCACGTTTTAAACGTGTTTATATAGACGGATTTGAAAATATATCGGAATTACAACTTGAAATTGTTAATTTATTTACGACCGGCGAAAAGTTATGCGTAACCTTTGATGAAAACTCTCAAATTCAGGAGTTTAGAGGGGCTTTGGATATTCAGACTTTAAAAGAAAAGGTAGAAAACTTTGAAAAAACGGAGTTTCTAACCTCAAAAAGAAATAATGAAATCTTGCAAAGAGCTTTATTTTTAGTAAAAAAATATAACAACAGTGAATTTGAAGCTGATTTTCAAAAGACAGAAAAGTTAAATTATAAACTGTTTAATGATGTTCAAAATGAAATAACCTTTATTGCCGGTGATATTGAACAAAAAATTAAAGAAAAAGGTGCTAATTATTCTGATTTCGCAATTTTGATAAGAGATTACAATTTAAGACAAAAATTTGCCGATTTCTTGTTGTCCGTAAATATTCCTGTTCAAAATGCAACAGAAGATAATGTTTTTAAAAATTTTATGCTCCAATTTTCAAGATATATTGATATTTTTTCTATCTTTGAAAAATTTAATCTGGAAGATTTTTCTCTTGAAAACTTAAAGAAAGTAATTTTGCCCTCAAAGGCGGATATTGAAAATCTTTTTAACGAATTAAATTTGTATTTTGAAAATATTTTGTCGGAAGTACTGGAAAATATATATATAAAAGACAGATTTGTAAGTATCCTCGACTCTCAAAACAGATTGTCGTTAATGAATGTTGTCGGAGAAAATCTGAAAATACTTACGAAAAGTGATAAAAACAAGGTTGAAAGTGAATTTTATTTTATAAAAAATGCTTATAATTTGTATAAAAATCAAGACTTTACCGAGTTTGCAATTTTGCTTGCGAAGAAAAATCCTCAAAATTTTTCAGATAATTTTTTTGTTGAATTACTTGGTGAATTTACTTCAAAAATCAGTGCAACTTGTGATTTATACAAAAACATCTTAAATAAACCGATTAATCCTGATTTGTTGAAAAATATAACATCTCAAATTCAGCCAAGACAGGAAAAACCGGAAAATACAGTAAATTTGTTGACGTTTTTTAAAACCGGCGGGAATGAGTATAAGTATGTTTACATACCTTGCTTAACAGAAAATAACTTCCCGAAGCGAAATAAGTCAACTTATTTTATTTCTTTTGATACCAATAAAAAGTTGTCAGAGGCTATAAAAAAATCGGCACCTCGATTTTCTGATGTAATAGAAGATGACACGGACGGAATAAAAGAAGAGGCAAGACTTTTCTATATCGGATTAACAAGGGCAACGGAAGAGCTTTTTATCTCAACCCACCTTTATCAGGATAAAAAACAAATTCCAATTTCAGTATTTTTGCAAGCATTACTTGATAAAGAAAATATAGAAATTAAAGATATAAAAGAGAAAAAGAAAGAAGTCGAAAAAATTGAACTCAATTTTGATGATTCTTATGTTGAAACAGATAAACCTACCATTTTAAAAAATGATGAAGAAATAAAATTAAGCCCTTCTTCTATTGGTAATTATCAGTGTTGTCCGCAAAAGTTTTATTTTGCAAATTTGCTAAATTTAAAAACCTCGGGAACATTTGCGGCAAATTACGGAACTATTGTTCATGCGGTTTTTGAGGTTTTTAATAAAACGGGTTTAAATGATTACACAAAAGAAAATATTTTAAAACTTGCGGATATTTTGTTTAATTCTAAAGTTGATTCAAATAAGGCGATAAATTGCGGGTTTGAACAATTAACAATTGATTTAATC
>CAVEOW010000137.1:0-4974 GCA_963617295.1 bacterium
TCATCATACTTCTTAAAAAGTTCAGGTCTGTTTATAAAAAGGTCATAAGCTCCGCAACTTGGCAAATCGACAATAACTTTCATTCCTCTTTTATGGCACTCGTCAATAAATAATCTTGCCTGTTCTTTAGTTGAAAGTTCACTGTTTACATCACTCAATTGCTCATTTAAAGACTGAAAATCAGAAAGAGCATAAAGAGAGCCTGCCGTCCCTAATGCTTTGATTTTTCCTGTAGGGGTAATAGGAAGAAGGTGAACGGTATTGACTCCAAGTTCTTTAAGTTCATCAAGCCTTTCAATTGAATTTACAAATGAACCCGAAGTTTCTCCCAAAGAGAAATCAATAATTCCGTTTCCGTTTAAATCTTTAGCATTAAATGTTCTCAAATTTACGGAATAAATAACCGCTTGATTATTTTGAAACATTTCTCTTAAATTTGTATCTTTCACATTCTCTGTTATTGCAAAAGTTTTGGTTGCAAAAAACATTGAAAATATTAAAAACAGAACTGATAATTTAAACTTCATACCTTCCCCAATTTTCCTTAATTATATCATGTTAATGTAAATATATTATGGAGAAAAAATTTGATTTATTGTAAAATAAGTCTATGGCAGATATTGTATATTATTTAAAACAGACAATTACTTATAATGTTTTTACAACATTACTTAAAAGTTCGATTGAGTTTTTAGAAACAATCGGAGATATTTTTTACAGATTTTGTCAGGTTTTAAAATATATATTAAAATTGGATATTAATTTAAAACAAGTAATAGACCAATCATCACGTTTTGCGGTTGATTCTTTACCTATTACATTATCAATCGTATCAATGACTGCTATTATTTTAGCAATGCAGATTGCTCCCGAGATGGTAAAACAAGGCGGTAAAGATTATATCGGAATGCTTGTTTCTTTAACAATGGTAAGAGAAATCGGTGTTATAATGTCAGGCTTTGCGATTATTTCAATGATTGGTTCATCTCAAGCAAGTGAACTTGCAACTATGAGAGTAACCGATCAAATTGATGCAATGCAGGTATTAAAAGTATCTCCGTTTAAATATTTATTTTTACCCAGAGTTTTGGCAGGTTTTATAATGATGCCGTTTGTAGTTGTAGTTGCTTCAACCGTCGGAATACTGGCAGGCGGATTAACAGCAGTTGCTACGGCTAAAGATGTTACTTGGCTTTGCTATTTTACTTCGGTTTGGCAAGGACTTTATATCAGAGATATAAATATAATGCTTTTTAAATCGGCTTGTTTTGGCGGATGTATAAGTTTAATAAGTTCAAGCTGCGGTTATGATGCAAAGGGTGGAGCAAAGGGTGTTGGTATTGCAACAACAAAAGCCGTTGTTTGGTCATTTGTTGCAATCGTTATTGTTGACTGTATTTTTGCAGTTGCATTTTATTTTTAAGAAACGAAGGATATTATGTCAATAAAAGTTGAAAATTTAACAAAAGAATTTGACGGAAGAAAGGTTTTAGATAACATTTCTTTTGAAGTAGAAAAGGGCGAAGTCCTTTCAATTGTCGGATTTAGCGGTTCCGGGAAAAGTACAATCTTAAAAATTTTATGCGGACTTTTAAAAGCGGATTCAGGGAAAATCAACATTTCTGACGGTGATGTTGCAATGGTTTTCCAGTATTCGGCTTTATTCGATTCTCTAAACGTATTTGATAACATTTCTTTCGCTCTTCAAGAAAGAAAAGAGTTTAAAGGCAAATATACAAAAGAACAATTAAAAGAAATTGTTGCAAAAAGTCTTAATACTGTAGGGTTAAGCGGAATTGAAGAAAAATATCCGCATGAACTGTCAGGCGGTATGCAAAAGAGGGTAAGTTTAGCAAGAGCAATTGTTACAAAGCCCGAATTTATTCTTTATGATGAACCGACTGCCGGTCTTGACCCTGTTGCTTCTACCGTAATTGAAGATTATATTCTTCGATTAAGAGATGAAACTCAAGCTACTTCAATTGTGGTTACTCACCAAATGTCAACAATTAAAAGATGTTCAGATAAAGTTATAATGCTTTACGACGGACATATTGTTTTTAGAGGGACGCCTCAAGACTTGTTAAAAGAAGATAACCCTTATACAAAGCAATTTGTATCGGCTTCTATCGACGGACCTATGAAAATTGCGTCGGCAGGTTTTTAATTTTTATAGTAAAATATAAAGCAAGAAAAAGGAAAAATAATGAAATTTTCATCATCATTTAAAGTAGGTATATTAGCAATTTCGGCAATTATTATATTACTCTTTACGGTTATGTGGGTAAAAGGTAAAGCCATTTCAAATGCCGAAAGAATTACAATTACATTTAATGACGTTAACGGTATGAGAGCCGGCAGCGGTGTTCAAATGATGGGGGTCAGAATCGGACAAGTAGAAGAAATTAAACCGATTATTACCGAAGATAAACACAATGTTGATGTTAAATTTGTTATAACAGAGCCTAATGTTATAATCCCTAAGGCATCTGAAATTTCTATTCAACAATCAGGAATTATCGGAGAACAATTTTTAGAAATTACTCCTCCGAAAGAAAAAGTTATCTATATACCTGAACAGGAAAAATCTTTTGTTCTACACGCTGATGATAAAGTTCAGATGAAACTTGATGATAAATTCTACGATATCGGTATCGTTAAGAAAATCGAAATTGTTGAAAAGAACTCTCTTCCTGCATTGGTTAAAGATAATATTTCGACAAAAAATGCTTATAAGGTTAAGTATGTTCTTGATTTACCGGGGTTAATTTTACCTGAACAATTATCAGGCAAAATTGTAAAAGAAAATAATGATAAAAAATTAAGGTTAACACCAAAAGAAGATATTGAAATGACATATCCGAAGACAGATTCTCCTTATACGGTAATTGAACCGATGAGAATTGCAGATTTTCTTGCATTACAATACAGAAGTGCCGAATCGTTAGTTGAAACTAACGAAAGAATTTCAATGATTCTATCCGATGATGTAATTGCGGAATTAAAACAAACTTCTTATAACTTAAATGAGTTAACAGATAAAGCAAATGTTACTATGGCAAAAGCTCAAGAGTTAATTGATTTGTCTAAATCAGAAATAGAAATGTTATCCGATAACATAAATGAATTAACCGTTAATGTAAATAAAATTGCAGGTGATGAAGACTTCGTAAAGAGTATTTCAAATGCTACAAAGTCTGTTGAACGTTTATCCAACAACGTATCATCTATTCTTGAAGATGATAAAACAAAAACAACATTGGCTAACTTAGACATCACTGCAAAAAATGTAGCTGAACTTTCAAGCTATATTAACGATATGTCAAAAGATGCACAACTTAAAAAAGCTGTAAAAGAGTCTGTTGTTAAAATAAATACTGCTCTTGATAAACTTTCGGTAACACTTGATACCGTAAACTATGCAACGGAAGACGAAGAGCAATTAAAGCAAACTCTTGATGATATAAGCGTTACATCAGAAAACTTGAAGAAATTTTCTACAAAACTTAATAAGAGATTTTTATTATTCAGATTGATGTTCTAGGCAAATTATGAAACTCTTTATATCAAAACTACATTACAAAAAAAATCCGAATATTTTTGATAAATTGCTGATAATGACGCTCCAAGTAATCGGCAGTCCGTATTTTGTCGTTTCTAAAATCAGAAATAAACTTTATGATAAAAGATTATTGCCGTCATATATGTCAAATTCGTTTGTTATATCTGTCGGGAATATTACGACGGGAGGAGTGGGTAAAACTCCTGTAACACTTGAAATAGCAAAATATTATCTGAGTTTAAATAAAAGAGTTGCTATTCTTTCCAGAGGTTACGGAGCTAAATTAAATAATAAAGAGCCGAACCTTATATCTGACGGCTCGGGAGCATTATTTCCCGCACATTTAGCCGGAGATGAACCTGTTTGGCTGGCAAACAACTGTAAAGGTGCTTATGTGGTTACTTGTGCAAGCAGAATTAAAGCTGAACAATTTATTAAAGAAAAATATAATCCAGATATTATAATTTTGGATGATGGTTTTCAACATAGAAAAATGCGTCGTGATTTGGATATTATGCTTGTTGACGCTGTTAATAAATTCGGAAACAAGCATGTTTTACCGGCAGGCCCGTTAAGAGAGAGTTTAAACGGAATTTCAAGAGCAAGTAAGATTGTTGTTGTAAACAAAAATTTTGACGATAAAAATGCTCTTAAATATTGTGATTATCTAAAGAAAAAGTACGATAAAGACATTTATTTATGCAAACTTATTCCTGATTTTGCCTATAATATAATAAATCAAGAAGAGCAGCTTCAAAAAGGAACGAGAATTCTTGCTTTTTCTGCAATAGGTCAAAGCGAAAGTTTTTATAATTTCTTAAAGACAGAATATATTCTTAACGGAATAATTGAATTTGAGGATCATCATTCCTACGAGCAGGAAGATATTTCTAAGATTATTCATTTTGCACAGGAAGAAAATATAGACAGCGTTGTTACGACTGAAAAAGATGCGGTTAAGATTGCTGAAATCATTAAAGATATTGATATGCCGATTAAGTTTTATGCCTTAAAATTAAAGGCAATTGTTGATATCAAGGAGATATGCGGAGTATGAAAAAAATACTTGTCGTAAGATATCGTTTTATCGGTGATATGATTTTAACTGTTCCCTTTTTGCGAAACCTGCGTTATAACTATCCCGATGCACAAATTGATATGCTTGTTTCGCCCAATTCAGGGGAAGTTATTGAAGATTGCCCCTATGTAAACAATTTTATTTACTTTGATACAACAAGAAAACACAAGTACGAAAACGGGAGTGGAAACAAAAAATCTTTTTGGAGTTATGTAAAACTTTTGAGAAAAGAAAATTATGACAAGGCTTATGTATTAAAACGTTCCTTATCAAGTGCAATGTTGTGCTTTTTGGCGGGAATAAAAGAGCGTGTCGGCTTTGATACGGAGGGAAG
>CAVEOW010000138.1:0-2296 GCA_963617295.1 bacterium
CATTTTTTTTGAATTTTTCAATATTGCCTTCTGATATATACGGATATCCGCAGCAAGAGGAGATAACATCCACCTGATAGCCAAGTTTTTCTAAAATATTCAAAACGGCATTTTTATCGGAAGGATTAACAAATTTATTATAGCAGCCCTCAAAAAAAGCAACTTTTGCTGTTTTTTGAGAATTTATTCTTCTTCTTTTTACTGCAATGTTTTTGTTAAAAATACCTTTAATTTTTTCCAAGTAAAAAATAAATTTAAGTTTTAAAGAAAATGGAATTAGACCATATTTGTAATCATATTTAGATTTAACTTCCGTAAAAATTTTGTTTGAATCAATATCGCTGGGACAAAAATCTTTGCATAAATTACAGTTTAAACAGACATCAAGCTGATTTATAAATGATTTATGAAGTATTGCTGAATTATTAATATGATTATTAAGAACAATAAAACGACCTCTTGGCAAAAACATTTCATTTTTTGTTGCAAGGAAAACAGGGCATACGCTTCTGCATAAACCGCATTTTGAACATTTATAAATTTCTTCTTTTATATCTTTTGATAACTCGCTCATATAAAAATTATCTTATAAAAACTAATTAATAACAATTGCATTTTAATTGTTGTTATATAATAATTAATAAGTTATGGCACTAAAAAATTTATTTAAAAGTAAAAGAAATATTGCATATACGGTTTTGTTATCCGCAGTAGTTTTTTCGTGCCTTTGGGCGTTCATTTCAGCCGGTGTTATAACTCAAAATTTCAAGCATAAAATTGCCGATAATACTTACAAAAACAGGGAAGCAAATATTGAAAATCTTCTTGTTACGGAAACAAAAGACGGAGATAAACTTTGGGAATTATATGCTGACGACGGCAGATACTCTGACGGGGATAATATTGTTTTACTTGAAGGAATAATCGGAAACTTTTATGACGATAAAAAAGTTAAAGCAAGTTTTAAAGCCGATAGAGGGACTTACCATAATTTAAAAAAAGAAATAATTTTATATGATAATGTTGTTTTGGTTTATTTTGACGGAACAAACATTTCAACAGACCGAATTTCTTATGCCGGACAAGGTTCTGATATTATTGCAAACGGGCATGTAAGAATAGAAAGACCAAACGAAGCGGTTATAATGGGAAATAAGGCAGTATTAAAAGGCGACTTTACTGATTTTCATATAGAAGGCAGGACTGTCACTCAATTCTATATGTAAGATAAAGGATAGGGTATGAAAAATAAGATAATATATTCGTTACTGATATTAGGACTACTCGCAAGCGGGATTGCCTATGCGGCTTCACTTTCTGTAGAATCAGACACTCAAGAATTTAAAGATTCCGACAGTAAAATTTATTTAGAGGGTAATGTAAAAGTAAAATCAGGCGACGTAAATGTTGTTAGTCCGAGGGCAGTTGTAAATGTTGACCCTAAAAACAACAAGGTAAACAGTGTTGAATTTAAAGATAATGCTTATTCTTTCTTTGCTCAATCAGGAAAAAATCATGAAATTAAAGCACAAATTTTAAAAATGTCGCTTTTAGATAAAGTTTTATCAGCAGAAGGTAATGCTATTTCAACAATTACAGAGGGTGATAAACCACTTGTTATTGTAACAGCAGATAGACAAGAGTACCATAAGCAAGCAAATGTTATGAAAGCATTCGGAAATGTAAACATTGTATATAGAGATGTTGAAACATTTTCAAACCAAGCAATTGTTGATTTAACAAAAAATAACGATGTCAAAAAAATTCAACTTATCGGAAGTGCTAAGTTAAATCAAAACAAAAGTAAAATTACGGCAAACAAACTTGTATATGACAATATCACACAAAACGCTGTTGCAACAGGCAATGTATATACGCATATCATATCTGATGACAACAAAGATATCGAAATTTGGTCTGATTATCAGTCATACAACAAGAGTTCAAATTTTGTAACAGCATCAGGCAAAACGAAAATTGTGTATGAAGATTACACTGCAAGAGGTCCAAAAGTTAACGTATTTCCTGACAAAACAACTAAAAAGTTAAATGAAGCCGTTTTTGTAGGACGTTCTAGAATCGAATCAAAAGGCAGAACAATCGAAGCTGACAGAATTTCAATTACAATGAACCCAAAAGATTTTAAGGCTGAAGGTAATGTTAAATCTGTTATTCCAAATATCGGTGAAATGAAATAGGATAAAAATATTCCCCAATATAACGGATATAATAAATTTTTCAATTTGCATGCCCGACATAGTTGTTCTAAAATTACTATAAGGGAAAAGTTTAGGTC
>CAVEOW010000138.1:2306-4966 GCA_963617295.1 bacterium
CGATAAAATTGAGGCAAAAGAGTGGGCAAAAAATATCATAGAAGAAGAACATATCTCTAAAACATACCAAACAGCAGAAAATGCAGATGATATTAATTTTGACTTACTTCCCGATACTTTTGTTTTAAAGGCTTCTCATGGCTGCAGAATGAATATAATTGTTCAAAATAAGACGGAATTTCTTAAAAAATATCGAGAAAAAGCAATTACTTGCATGGAAAACTGGTTAAACACAAATTATTATGACTATAATGCTGAATTGCAATACAAAAGTATAAAGCCTAGAATTTTAGCAGAAGAATATACTATTCAAACTGTTGACAGAAGGAGAACGGATTATCAAATTCACTGTTTTAACTCTGAACCTGTATATATAGAGCATAACTGGTTTAAAGACGGAGTTTGTCATACTTTTTTATACAATCTTGATTACTCGCAAACTGATTTTTGTTTTTCTTATAAATATCGAAAGATACCGATTGAGCATAATGAACATATTGAGGAAATGCTTGATATGGCAAGGAAACTATCAAAAGGGTTTAAATATGTAAGGGTTGACTTTAGAGATTGTAAAGACAGGGTTATTTTTGGAGAAATGACGTTTTCTCCTTTCTCGGGGTTTATACAATTCAATCCAAAAGAATATGATTTAAAAATGGGTGAAAAACTCATTTTATAGAAAAGGAACTATTTATGTTTTTTCTAAAACATTTCAATAAAAAATTAAATGTATTAATGAGCGGTAATTCCGTAAAGGATTATTCTATTGCAAAAAAAATATCAACATCTCCATATTTAAACAATTTGTACTATTGGGGAAAAAACAAAGCAATTCTTGAGTTTGGAGAAAATATAGGGGATGTTCCGACTCCTGAAATAAAAGATTTTATAAAAGAAAAGAAAATCGACTTAGTAATAGACCAATCAGAGGGCGAACTTTGCGTTGGAACATTTGATATTTTCAGATACTACTACAATATTCCGACTGTCGGAATTTCAAAAAAGTGGTGCCAGTTAGAAAGTTCAAAATATTTTTCAAAGCAATTTATGCAAAGAAATAATATTCTGACCCCTGATTTTACACTTGTAGAAAGCCTTGATGACTACGATAAAATTGAAGAGAAGTTTGGGTATCCCGTTGTAATTAAGCAAAACTCATTTTTTAGAGGATTTGGTTCTTTTATCGCTAAAAATAGAGAAGAAGCCATTAAAATAATTGATGAAAATCTTAAAAACGGACATTTTGATTACAAAGATACGGAAGGTAAAAATAAACTTTTAATTGAAAAATTTATAACAGGAAAAGAAGTTTCACAAATGCTGATGTGGGACGGAAAAACAATGAAACCATTCTGCCCTGTTCATGACTATAAAAGAGAATGCAACAACAATACAGGAAAGAATACGGGAGGAATGGGTGCTATTGCTCCAATTCCGTTGACAGATAAAGAAAAATCATTGCTTGATGAATACATAAAACAATTATCCAAAGCGTTAAAAAAGGAAAACGCAATTGATTTTACAGGTATTATCTATGCAGGACTTATGTTTAGCGAAGATAAATTATACACACTTGAGTATAATATAAGAATGGGCGACCCTGAAGCTCAAGTTTTAATTGAGCATTTAGACTGTGATTTACTTGAAATTTTCTATCTTTTAGCCAAAAGAAAAGTTAATAAAATTAATATCAAATATAAAGAGGGGACTGCTCTTGGTGTTATTATCGCTGATAAAGATTATATAAATAACAAACTTGATACTATTTCAAGAACAATAAAACTTCCTAAAGAACGAAATCTAACATATTTATTTAATAACAAAATTAATTTAAACAATGAAATTGAATATCATATAGCAGGAAGAATTTTAACTATTTGCAATAATGACGTAAAAAATCCTGCACCTGCAATTTATAAAGAAATCGAAAAAATTCAAGCACTCAATGACAATATATATTACAGAACGGACATCGGAAAAGAATTTTTAGAATAAACTATTGTTGCCCGTTATTTATAAGCTGCCGGTATTGAGAAAGAATTTCTCTCCAAGGCTCAACAACTACGTCATTCTCATTTAAGGCATTTTTCATTATGCCGGCATGGTGGATAAGCGGCAGCAATTCATCTACGGGTTTCTTTATCGGTCTATCGATATTATCATCCGTATCATTACAAATAAACATTTCTCTGCCATTCTCATCTGTTATATAATCGGTAATTGTTATTTCATGCCCGCCTTCTACAACATTGTCTTTATTCAGGTGAGTATAACCGATTATAACATTTTGACCATTTTTTAGAGAAGATAATATATGCTGCTTCATTTCACTTAAATCACAATTGTATCCGATTAATTTTCCGTTTTCATCAAGATTTTGATATACAACAGAAATTTTAGGTTTGTCAAAAACAATTTCTTCAACAAAGTTCTTTTCAAAATCCGTTAACCCTGATTTATCAGGATTGAATTTTCCTTGTCGTTCATCAATTAACGCATTATATGAGTTTTGAGAACCCAAATTCAATAACGCTGATTGAATTAATACATCAACACAAGAGCGTTCCCCCGGATCTTTATAAGAAGTTTGTACTCTTGCCCTTACAATTGCATTTCTGTCAGGTCTTATTTTAACTGTTATATCTTCCCAATTTTTACTT
>CAVEOW010000139.1:0-4951 GCA_963617295.1 bacterium
ATGAAGAATAGAAAAGTATTTTGCTCAATCCACCGTTTTTGCCAAAAATTTTAGCAATATACTCAAAAAATAACCCTGTAATAAACCAGCAAACTACAGTGAAAAACACTTTCCACAACAAAGACAATACAAAAAATGTTTCAAATATTGTATTATTCGATATCGCTACTCCAATTTGAGTAAACAGCGTAACTAAAACTACAGTACCTATTGCAAGTCTTGCAGAAGTTTGAATATTTTCATCTTCAAAAAAACTCTTGGGTGAAAATATTACGGAGTATATGTATTCAAAATAATTTTCAGTCGTTATTCCCATAAATATAAAGGCTTTCTGCTTAATCTCATACTTGTCGGAATTATGTTTTTCAGATTTAAGTTTGCTTTAGAACCGTATTCGTTAAAGTTAAAGAAATATTCGCTAAACAAACTTTTTTCCGAATATTTTACCAGTTTAGCACTATAATTATTGTTAAATTTTTCTTGTGCCATTTTTTCAATTATATCTTTAGCTGTATCTATATCTCCGATTGTGTCAACAAATCCTATTTTTTTTGCTTGACGTCCGGTAAAAATACGACCGTCCGCATATTTTCTCAGTTCAGATTCGGTTAACACTGTTTTTTCTGCGGAGTATTTATCATTTCTTTGTACTCTTCCATTGATAATTGCTTCTACAAACTGCTCATAAGAATCATTTACAACCTCTTGCATTAATGCCTTTTCTTCCTTTGTAACTGCCCTTGTCGGAGACCCCAAATCTTTATACTTTCCGCTTTTTATAACGACAGAGTCAACAAAAAGTTTATTTGTTAAAAGCTCATGAAAGTCCATAAAAGAAAAAATTACGCCTACACTGCCCGTCAGAGTACCGCCTTGAGCAATTATTCTGTCGGCTGCGGATGCAACATAGTACCCGCCGCTTGCAGCCGTATCATCAAGCACAACAACAACAGGTTTATCTTGTCTTATCTTCATAATTTGATTATAAATACTTTGCGACATAGCAACAGTACCGCCGGGGGAATTTATTTTTATAATAACCCCTTTTATATCATTATCTTTTTTTGAATTTATTAATGATTTCAGAAGTGCAGAAGCATTGTATTCTCCGCCAAAGAAATTTTCTCCGTATGAAGCCTCTATTTCGCCTTCAAGCTCCATAACAGCTATCTTGTTAGTACTTGTTTTTCCTGACTTTTTATCCGAATCGCCGAAATAAGGTTCATCCTTATCGATAAATAATATACCGGCTACAAGGCATAAAACGCATAACCCTATAACAATTTTTGAAATTAATGATGCTTTCATTGTTCCTCTCTGTTTGAAAGTTCTTTTATAATATCGTCTAACAAATTAACCATTACATTTTTGTAATGAGTTGCTTTTTCTTCCGTTCTCGCTTCAAAACGAAGAGTAAAAACAGGTTCCGTATTACTTTGTCTTATTAAAGCAAAGCCGTCGGGGAAAATTATCCTCAACCCGTCTATAGTTACTATATCGTTAATTTTTGTTCCGAAAATATCAGGGTTATTTTGTATTTCTTTTTTCACTTCTTCTAAAACAACTTTTTTCAGCTCGTTCTTACATTCGTGTCTGACTTCGTTAAGTGTACAAACTTTATTAAACGGTTCAAGCAAATCTCCCAATTTGAATTTAGGATTTTTTAATTTATTTTTGGCAACAATTTCAATAATTCTGCAACCTGCATAAACAGCATCATCAAAACCGTAATATCTGTCCTTGAAGAACATGTGCCCTGACATTTCTCCCGCTATAACCGCATTTTCTTCTCTCATTTTAGCTTTTATAAAACCGTGACCGGTCTTTGCCATAATTGCAATACCGCCTTGGGCATTAATTTCATCATATAAAACTTGAGAACATTTTACTTCCGAAACAATAACAGGTTTTTCGCCTCTTATAGCAAGATTTTTTATAACATCTTGCGCATAAATATAAAGAAGTTTATCCCCTGTTAAAATATTACCTTCCGAATCAATAACACCAAGTCTGTCGGAATCTCCGTCAAACGCAATACCTAAATCTGCATTTACTTCTTTTACTTTTGATTGAATATATTTTAATGTTGAAAAATCACTCGGATTAGGGTGGTGATTAGGGAAATTTCCATCAGGTTCAGAGTATAATTCAACAACTTCGCACCCTAAATCTCTGTATAATTTCGGAGCTACAACACCTGCTGTTCCGTTTGCACTGTCAACAACAATTTTTAAGCCCTCACCTACTCTGGCAAACATTTTTGTAAGAGTTTCGCAGTATTGAGGAATTAAATTGTAAAGCCTTGATTCTCCATGCTTAACAGACGTTATATCATTTGTTGTTTCCTCAATTGTAAATTCTTTTACCTCTTTAATTTCTTTTTCACCTAAAGTTGCTTTGTTAAAAGTCATTTTTAATCCGTTATATTCAGGCGGATTATGGCTTGCCGTAACAATTAAAGCACCCGAAATTTTAACCCCGTCGGCAATCTGTTCAGGGTATGAAGCAAATTCGGAATAATATCCCATTGGAGTTGGTACAACACCTAAATTAATTACGTTTGCACCCAAGTGAACAATTCCTTTTGTTAAAACCTTTGCAAGCGGTTCGGAATGCAACCTTGCGTCTTGTGCAATTGTTACCCATATATCACATGGCTTTAAGCCCGTTTTTTCTTCAATATATCTGACATAACCTTTCCCCGTATAGTAGAATAATTCTTCTGTTACGTCTTTTCCGTATATTCCTCTGATATCATTTTTGCCAAAGGCACTAAAATTTGATGTTGTCGTCATATTAATATCCTTGTTGTAATTTTATAAAATGTATATAATTTATTATAGAATATAATTGTAATTTATACTAATAGTAAAGAAAATGCTTAAAAAATTTGTAAAAAATCTTATAAATAATGAAGAAAAGAAAACAATGTACTTTTTTCTAATTCCGTCTGTTTTAGGGTGTGCAATTTTTATTTTTTTACCGTCTGTATTTTCTTTTATGCTAAGTTTTACGGACTGGGATTTAATCGGCAGCTTAAAATTTGTAGGATTAAATAACTATATTGATTTAATTCAATCAAAAGAATTTTGGTTTATTTTCAAAAACACAATTTGGTATGCGGTTTGTGTAACATTTTTTGCAACATTAATTCCCTTGATATTAGCGTCTGTTTTGAATTCTGCAATAAGAGGAAAAGAGTTTTTTAAAACCGCTTATTTTCTTCCTTTTATTACCCCGATGATTGTAATTGCAATGATATGGCAGTGGATTTTTGACCCTAATATCGGGCTTATGAATTCTTTATTAAAAACAAACATAAAATGGCTTTATGACTCTAATTTAGCAATGGGAGTACTTATATTTGTTTCTGTTTGGAAATTGATAGGCTACAACATGATTATATTGCTTTCGGGATTTTCCTCGTTAAATTCCCAAGTTTTTGAAGCCGCTGAAATTGACGGAGCAAATAAGATTAAAACGTTCTTTAATATTACTTTGCCGCTTTTATCTCCCACAATATTTTTTGTAGTTTTAATAACGACAATAAGTTCATTTCAAATCTTTGATTTAATATACTTAATGACCCAAGGCGGACCCGAAAACTCAACAAATGTATTGGTTTATTGGTTATACTCAAACGCATTTGAATTGTTTAATATAGGAAAGGCTTCCGCAATAGCATATATTCTTTTTATATTTATATTTATTTTAACAATTATTCAATGGGGGCTTAGAAAAAAATGGGTTCTTAATGAAAAAGAAGATTAGGCAAGCACTTATATCAGTGCTTGCTCTGCACTTACTGATTCGTTAGGTTTCAAGTTTTTTTTTGAAGTTTCGAAAACTGTATCAATATTCTTTTTTATGTTAACTGCTTCTTTTGTTACTTCAGGACTGAATAAATTTGAAATTTTATTTATTAATGCATCTATAACTGAATTTTTTTGTGCGACATTGTAAGCAGCTCTATATTCAGGATAAGGAACAGCCGTTCTTTTAAAAGATGTGTTATACTTATTGTTGTAATTGTATGCGGTATTTATTGAATTAATTTTCATTTTTACCTCTCTTTCGTAAAGTGTTTTAAGTACACTTTATTTTATACTTTTATTATGAATTAAAAAATAATTTTGTCAATACCTAAATATTATGAAAATATTAAAAATTCAAAATTCAGTATTTATAAACCTTTAGGCATTAAGTGTATTATATGCACTTAATCATATTTTAATATTAGACAGGTGGGTAATTTTTAATTAGGTAATTTGGTTAATTGTAAAAGAATCGTTTCTTTAGTTATATAATAATATCTTTTTCATACTTCCAACTATTCTTAATTCCAGACAGTAGGGCATTTATGCCCTCTTTTTTTTATATAAAAAATCGACTTAATATATGTTTACAATATATGAAATAAGGGCAATTTTTATGTTTTTTGCGATTTTATATATACGAAAAGTAAGTAATAAAAGGTGGTCTGTTATGAATGGTATATCAATGAATTCTGTATCTTTTAAAGGAGTTCAGGAAAATAAAGAACCCGAGAAGAAAATAACTGCAGCCGATGTTGAACAAAAGGCTGATGAATTTACAAAAACAGTTGATGCGGCATCAGAAGGTGTTAAGAAAACTGCAGAAAGTGTAACAGGAGCAATGGCAACCGTTACCGGCAGTATGGCGATGATTAGAAAATCTGTTTCAAACTTAATTCCGACTTGTGTAAAAGATTTCTTTGCACCTGCAAAAGAAGTTCTTGATGAGCAAGGGAAAGCTATTCTTGATAAAAATGGCGAAACTGTAATGAAAAGAGTTGCTAATCTCAAACATATAGGTATAGTAGCAGGTGTTGCAGCAACATTTGCTGCAGGAGTCGCAATTTACAAAGGTGTTAAAGCTCACAATGAACATAAAAGAGAATTAGAACTTATAAACGCACAAAATACAGCAA